>JAFGOM010000047.1 GCA_016926505.1 Methanospirillaceae archaeon | reverse complement strand
TCTTTATTACATCAGCTCATCAGGTACTCTCCATCCAATCCGGTCACTGCTCTGAATGATCCATGGTGAGAGAAAATTCCGGTCCCGGAAAGGATGAGATCCGAATTGACCAGGTATCCGGTGTCAGGCAGGATAATTACATATTCAGGAGATGCATATGATCTCATACGGAAGAAACATGAATATAATCCAAAAAGCAGCCACATTCGGGTTCATTGGAATCGTGGTGTGGTGTTATGGAACCATTGTTTCTGCAGATCAGACTGAAGCAGGTAATCCGTTACCATTGCCTCCCCGTTTCCTGCCTGATCCTCCGTATGTAAAAGACAGCATATTAGTACAGGCAGCAAAAGAAACGGACGGATCCGTATGTTCCCTCTCAGCAATCCATGCTGCAATAGGAGCATCGGTACAGAGAGATTATTCCCGTGCAGGGATTGGGGGACTATCCCTGGTAAAACTCCCAGATACCATGTCGGTTCCTGATGCAATTGCATACTATTCTTCAGTACCGTCTGTTTCCTATGCGGAACCTGACTACTATGTCACAGCCATGAAAAACCCGGAAGATCCTGAATTCTGGCGACAGTGGGGGCTTTCTAATACCGGATCTTTCTTTAAAGAAGATACCCCTCCCGGAACCGCTGGTGCAGACATCAGTGCCCGGAGTGGATGGGACATTGCTACAGGCACGAATAATACCATTATCGCCGTAATTGATTCAGGGGCAGATATTTATCACCCTGACCTTGCAGGAAATATCTGGAGTCTGGAACAATCAGGAACCGTGTTACACGGAATAAATGTAATGGAAGACATTCCGGTGGAACCATGGGATGATTATGGTCATGGCACCCACTGTGCCGGAATAATCGGCATGATCGGCAGTAACGATATCGGGGGGACCGGAGTGGCCTGGAATGTCACGATAATACCGATAAAAGTTCTTGATTACCGTGGCTGGGGTACATTATCCGACCTTGCACTCGGTATGGCGTATGCAACTCTCTATCATGCCGATGTTATCAGTTGTTCGTTTGGAACAACCTATAACCGGATAATGGAAGATATCATCAGGCAATCCCCGGCACTTTTTGTCTGTGCAGCAGGGAACTATGGGTGTGATCTTGAGACATTCCCTCTTTATCCGGCATCGTACCAGTTCAGCAATGTAATTGCGGTTGCTGCAACCGATGCACGGGATGAACTCTCCTCTTTCTCGAATTATGGACCAAATACAGTCCATGTTGCTGCTCCCGGCACTGAAATTTATAGTACCGGTCTCTCATCCTATTCCTATTCTCCGCTTTTTGTGGATCCTGCTTTCTCGGTTACGAATTTCACCCTGACCGGCAACTGGACCCTTGTTCCGGGAACAAAACCCGGGGAACTTCCTTCTTTACACGGAGTAATTCCTGCATATGATGATAACCAGACATGTACCATTGAATTGAACCGGTACGTTTTCATCCCTGATGATACCAGGGACGTTCCTCATCTTGTCTGGGATATCAAGGGGAATTTTGAGGGAGATCTGGTTATCGAATTATCCTGTGATGGTGAGTACTGGTCACCCGTATGGGAGTGTGATTATGAATTACATGAGGATGACTACAAACAGGTATTCATTCCGCTCAATCAGGTATATCCGGATTCAGAAATCGTTGTCAGGCATACATATTCCGTGTTTCATGACGAATATACCACCGATTTCTTTATCCGAAATATCAGGATCGGATACCGGGGAGAAGTCATCCAACCGCGATATGTATACATGAACGGGACCTCCATGGCAGCTCCCATGGTATCGGGCATGGCAGGTCTCATCAAAGGAATCAATCCCGATCTCAGTGCTGCAGAGATAAAACAGGTAATTATGGATACTGCTGATCCACTCCCTTCACTTCAGAAAAAGATAATAACCGGAGCAAGAGTTAATCTCTCTGCAGCCCTGAATTCTCTGAAAAACAGAGATGCAATCCGGATAAAACCCGGATGGAACTGTGTATCGGTACCGGGAGAACTTGCGAAAGGATATGATACCGCAGCGATATTTGCCGACGTTAATGCAACCGGGCATTCAATCCTTACATATGGAAATGACAGCGTAGGATACCAGGCTCTCTCTGTGTCTGATGCAATCATTCCCTTACACGGGTACTGGATCTATTCAACTGATCTGACAGATGTTCCGGTCCGGTTTTCAGACATGAGTACCGGAGTCTCCCGGCAGATGCCGGCCGGTTGGTCATTGACAGGCGGGTGGATGAAAAGAGATGTTTCAGCAAAGCAAACGTTTTTTTCCCTGGACGATACGTGGTTGTATGCAATTGGATACAATGCTTCATGTCAGCAGTATGAAGAGCCGATTATCAATAGTGGTTCTGAAAATTATGAAGATACGGTATTAATACGCCCATACTGCGGATACTGGATGTACTGTATAAAGAATGGGACGTATCAGAGCGGGGTCTGGTAAAAAATCAGGAGAAATTATTCCTGCTTTTCATACCGATGAATGGCTGAGTTTCCCGTACGTTCATAATGAAGGAAAGGGAAATTAGTGTGTCATCATGGTACTCTTCTTTTCCTCAGAGAAAAAACCGGAAATTCAGATTCTCTGTCTGTCGGAAAGATCGGCTTTTTACTGAATTGCAGGTATCGAAATTTTCACAATACCGGTTATTGGAATGGCAGATAACTCACAAATTTACCTGCGAAATTCCGGTTACAGAGCATATCTCAGATCCGACAGGTCAGGATCCCGGGTGATCAGCAAAGCCAATGCATCCTCTTTATCCTTCAGATATAGGTTAAAAAAGGCAGTTCCATATGCAGTGATTACCCGGGCTTTATCGTCAGATCTGACACAGTCATCAATTGAATCATATCCGATGCACCGGGTATCGCTCCAGTCCATATGACCGGCATCGGTTATCTCAACGTAAAACTTTGGTGCCGGTACCCGATCGTATGCCCCGTTCTTCCGGGCAATCCATGGGGTAATGAGGAGATCTGCAGTTCCGCCATGAAACATAAGCGGGATCTCTATCCTGCCAATCAGAGAATCATCGAGAAACGGCTGAATGTATGGTGAGAAGAGAAGTGCAGCCCTGATACGGTCGTCCCGCCAGGACTGCCAGCCGCCGGCCATACCCATCGCGGTATATCCTCCCAGGGAATGACCGGAGATCCCGATCCGATCCGGGTCGATCATCTGGTACAGGATTGATTCAGGATCGGTATTCTCCTTTAATGCCCAGTCGATGACTGCACGGATGTCATCTCTCCGGTCCCGGTACGTGGTATCATCAAAGGCCCCGGGCCGCAGAAACGGTACGAGATCAAAAAGGCTGGTTCGTGTCCCGGAATAATAAGGGTCACTGCTGCACAGGGCAGCATCCCGGTGATCCGGTGCTGCCACAACATACCCTGCCTGTGCCAGTGCACGGGTAAAAAACGTCGACTGGATACCACAGCCGCCAAACCCGTGTGAGAAGATGATTAAGGGATAGGGGCCTTCAGCAGCAGGCCTGCCATCAGGACAGACAGAACCTGCCGGCAGACCCGGGATAGAAGTGACTGTTTCCGGCGCTTCTCTGGAAGGATACCAGACCGCAACTGATAAAATCCGGTTATCTCCCCGGCTGTCTGTATATTCAGGATGATGGAGAGAGAAACCGACATTATACGGCTTTTTGGAGAGAAATTCAGCAGCAGGCCTGGAATTTTCGTAACCCGTATCCGTATCCTTCTGATCCTGACCCATACAACAGGTATTGATCCCGGCAAAGATGAGAATAAAGATGATCACCACAACAGGCCTGAAAACCACTGGCTCATTATACAATGAATACTCACCTCCTTTATCAGAGATTCCCCTTTTCTATTTTTCTTCTTTGCTACAGGACGAAAAGAATATCTTTTCTGAATTTTCTTCTCAATCCATCTGCTCACCGGTAATGACCGGACCAGAACATCTCCCTTCCTGCGATACACCGGTGTATCCAGGTACCTGCGATGCTTTATGCCGAAAGGAACCAGTCCGCTGCAGCTCTTCATGATCGGTGACCGGTATCAGGTTTGAAACATACAAGGCACGTGGGTTCCCTTTTTTAGGGACACGCGATCCGTTTACAGTACCTTCTGCAAGCCGAAGGATCATGAGAGACTATTTGTACTGCTTTCCAACTGAAAATGCTGCAGCAATCTCACTTCCCACGCCATAATAGGTTGACTGGGCATAGATGATTGGATTTATCTTTGCAATATCAGGTTTTCCCTCAGTCAGGCAGTCCCTGTCTGCATGAATCCCGGCAACCTCACCGATAATAAGCAGATGACTCCCGCAATCAACCGATTCAAAGAGTTTACACTCGATGTTTACCGGGCACTCTTCTGCGAGCGGTGCTGTCTGCAGTTTCCCGTAAAACGAGTGAAATACTCCGGACTTGTCTTCATTTTTTCCTGAGGCAATGCCACAGTAATCGGTCTTTATCACCTGGTCTGCTGATGAAACGTTCAGGCTGAAGGTTTTGTTCTCCAAAATTCCCTGTACCGTAAACCGTATTTTATTAATGGCAACACAGACCATCGGCGGTGCCATACAGGCAACCGTTGCCCAGGCTGCGGTCATGTAGTTCGGCTTTCCACTGACATTTGCACCCACGAGCAGTGTGGGCATCACACTCATGAACGGCATCGGGTCGATTGTAATCTTATCCATATGATTCCCAATACTATAATTTATAAAGGGAGATGGTTAAGGGTATCTTTCCGGGAACGGTTTTTGGGATACACCTTTTTTACACGATAAAAACCAAGGAAAGCAGGTTTTTATCAGGCATGAACCCGGTTCAAACGAAAAACGGGTTTTTCTCGCCAGAAAGGCGTGCAATGAGTCTGATATCGGTACATTCCCTATATCCATTTTTTCGTTTTAAAAAATAGTATCATGATAACGACGACTGCAACCATGGCACCAATCACGATGGGGTACCCGTGTGGATGATGCAATTCTGGCATATATTCAAAATTCATACCATAAAAACTGGTTACAAAGGAGAGGGGGATGAAAATAACTGCAATCTGGGTCAGTACTTTCATTATTTCATTCGTGTTATTTGACAGGTTGGAGAGATAAATCTCCATAAGCCCTTCAGCGGTATCCCGGAGAGCTTCAGCTTCTTCGGAAAGATTGAGGGTGTGATCATACACATCTCTCATATACAGGTGGGTTTGTTTGTTTACAAGGTGAGAATCTGTTCGTTCGAGGTGATTAACAATATTCCGTAATGACCAGATATGCCGACGAAACCAGGCCAGATCCCTCTTAAAGGACTGAATATGCCCGATGGTCTCCGAAGACATGATGGTGAGAACATCGATGTCAAGCTCATCAGCAGTATCTTCCAGCTGCTCAAGAACAATAAAATAATTGTCTACAATAGTGTCGATAAGAGTATAGAGGAGATAATCAGATCCACTTTGTCTTATCTTTCCATTCTGATGATGTATATGATCAATGATTAAAGAAAAGGGAGTATCTGATTCGGAGAATGAGATTAATATCTGGTTTAGGAGAATAAAGGTAACTTGTTCCTCAATGATAATCTTATCAGCAATTGCTATTTTTGATAGAATTGTAAAGAGATATGTTCCAAAGTCCTCTACCTTTTCCCTGCTCTTTGTATTGAGAATGTCTTCAATTACTAATGGATGAATATCAAATGCATGACATATGTTCTCAATCTGGATGATATCCTCAAGTCCAGATACATGTATCCAGGTTACTTCATCCTTTTTTTGGACCTGATTGAGATTTTCCGGATCCCATTTTAGTTCTTCACTATATCCTTTTTCATCGTATTGAATTATGGTCACATGAGTAGTAATCGGCTTTTTATCTCCAATATAAACAGGGATTCCGGGAGGGAGACCACTTTTACTTGAAATTTTTTTCTGGTGTTCCGTCATACTCATGTATAAACTCAATTACGCTGATATTACTTAGGCATTTCTGTAAAAGGGTATGTTATTGTTCATCTGATCAGCATGGGATATTCAGTCCCACCTCCTGATGAGAAAGGATTAAACGGGTTTTTTTGTTCTCAACCTGCTGCAGAAAGATCCGTGAGTTTGTTCATATGATACTGACGAGTGCTCTGGTGCTCCCGGTATAATAAAATAAAACCCGCAAGCGTGAATGGTAGGAGTAATCTTCATGGATTCTTTTTTTTGAATAATAATACAAGGGGGAGGGTATAACGGTAAGTCAGTGTTACAGAAACCTGCTTTTTTATCTCCGTGATACTGTCACAATATAGGTTCTGTTCTTGTAGACCACATCCACATCGACAAACCCACAATCGCGTAACCACTGAAGTTGGAGAGAGAGTTTCTCATTTTTATCCAACTCAGACCGCTGAATCAACATATCTTTTTCTTCTGATCCGGACAGCGAACCGGACCTGATATAATCCAGCCACCATTCCCTGTTTCTTGCACTAAAATAGGGAGTCTCACCTTCAGCCTGGTCAGCATTCACAAACATACCTCCCGGAACAAGAGCATCATAGATGGTCTGGAACAACCTTTTTTTCTCAATCGTCTCGAGATGATGAATCGAAAGAGCAGAACAGACAATATCATACGGCCCGCCGGGATATGCGCTGCGATAATCATTCACGATATATTCGATATTATTCATCCCAAGAAAGCGTTTCCTTGCCACTTCAAGCATCTGCTCTGAAAAATCCATGAGAGTAATTCGTGCATCCGGGAATTTCTGCAGGAGAAATGCACTCATAAGACCGGTACCTGCTCCAAGGTCAAGGATGGCCGGGGGAGTGTTCACCGGTTCGGCAGCCCATACCGCGGTACCATAAAACTGCCGCAGATCGGGAATTACAAATTCACGCTGGGCATCATATTCATCTGCAAACCCGTCAAACGCTCTTTTCACTTCTTCCATGGGATCAGTCTCCAAGAATAAACTTTAGTTCGTATCAAGCGTGCGTATACCAGGATTTTCAATGTTTTGGGCAGTGATTTTTCCTGCAATCGTATCGGCAATCTCATTGTAAATTGTCACAGGATATTGTCAATGGTAATATCTGAATTGAGGTACCGGTAATACTAAGAGAGCAGGTACTCATGACATGCACCGGACATATCCGCACATTCAATAATATATATCCCTATGACGGTGAAAAATAACAATATGCATGGGATATCGGAAAAAATACTATTAATCACTGCTCTGGTGGCGGTGATTATTATGGCACAGGGTACTGCTTTTGTCTCTGCAGAAAAAACAAGTTCACCCGCTGTCATGATCAATACATCCTGTTCTCCGTTCATGGTCGAGGATCCCGAGTTTGACTTTGAACTCAAGCGTACTCTCAGTACAATGTATACGAAAGGATCGGACTTAGGAGAAGTGCTCGCCACTGCATCCCGGATTGATCCCTTAAACTATGAGAACTGGTATACTGAGTGGACAAAGACCGCTAATCACTTCAAAGAGATTGGAGATCAGTGTTTCGCAACAGGGCACCAGGTATCTGCCCACGATGCCTGGTTACGGGCACAGACCTATTACCGGACGGCAGAATTCTTCCTGCACAAAAATCCACAAGACCCGAGGATTCTTCAATCATGGCAGAAGAGCAGGGACACATTTCTTAAGGCCATGGAACTTGATCCGGTCAGTATGGAGGTAGTCGTAATTCCGTATGAAGATACCACGATCCCGGGGTATTACTATACCGTAGACGACGGAGGCAAGAAACGACCCCTTCTTATCATCCAGACAGGATATGACGGGACACAGGAAGAACTCTACTCAAATGCCCTTGAAGGAGTACGCAGGGGTTATAATGT
>JAFGOM010000046.1 GCA_016926505.1 Methanospirillaceae archaeon | reverse complement strand
ATTTTCACCGGACACACTGTTCAACTTGAGCGGAACGAGTGTTCAATTTGAACGGACTCACTGCTCAGATCAGGTCGGAATATACACAAATCAAACTTTTATTGGATTGGTATGTGATCAAAGCCAGTCTTCAGAAGAATTTCTGTATTATTACATGACTTTTTTTTCAGAAATATTGAATAATCAGGCATCAGGAACAACCATTTTATATTTATCTCGAAATCAATTTGAAGAATTAATGGTTTTTTTCCCCCCTCTCCCCGAACAAACCGTTATCGCCACCGTCCTCTCTGACATGGATGCCGAGATTACAGCCCTCGAGAAACGTCTTGATAAGACCATCCAGATTAAACAAGGGATGATGCAGGAACTACTCACCGGGAGGATCAGACTTGTCTGAAATTGATGACCGGGAGCGACAGACCCAGAACCGGGTAATCCAACTCTTCAAAAAACAATTGGGATACCAATACCTCGGAAACTGGGAAGACCGTCCCGATAACGCAAATGTTGAAGAAGAGTATCTCAAAAAATATCTCACAGAGCAGCACTATACCGAGTACCAGCAGAAAAAAGCAATAGAAACCCTCAAAAAATGCATCGATAACCAGCAGAAATCTCTCTATTCCATCAACAAAAGCGTCTACACCTATCTCAGATACGGAGTCCCGGTCATCAATTACGAGAGACGGACAGACTCCATCCACCTCATCGACTGGCACCATCCTGAGAAGAACCACTTTTATCTGGCTGAAGAAGTCACAGTTCACGGGAAAAACACCAAACGCCCTGATATTGTCCTATATGTAAACGGGATTGCTCTTGCAGTCATCGAACTCAAACGGATGACCGTATCTCTTAGTGAAGGGATCAGGCAGAACATCGGGAACCAGAAACCGGAGTTCATCAGAAAATTCTTTACCACGATTCAGATCATCATCGCCGGAAACGAGACCGCCGGGCTTCGGTACGGGGTCATCGAAACTCCTGAGAAGTACTATCTCTCCTGGAAAGATGAATTAGCCAAAGAAAAACCGGCAGACACTTCCCTCCTGGACTGGCAACTCCTCTCACTCTGCAGAAAAGAGAGATTTTTAGAGTTAATCCATGACTTTCTCATCTATGACTCAGGGATCAAGAAGATGTGCCGCCCAAACCAGTATTTCGGGGTAAAAGCAGCACAGAAACGGATACAGGAGAAACAGGGAGGGATCATATGGCACACCCAGGGGAGCGGGAAGAGTCTCACCATGGTCTGGTTAGCAAAATGGATCAGGGAAAATATCAGTTCCTCCCGTATTCTTGTCATCACCGATAGGACTGAACTTGATGAACAGATAGAAGGGATCTTCAAAGGAGTAAAAGAGAACATCTACCGGACCACAAGCGGAGAAGACCTCATTAACCGATTAAACGAGACCACTCCCCAGCTCATCTGTTCACTCATTCATAAATTCGGCGATAAATCCAGCACAAAACAGGGAAGTGAAGAAGACGATGAGATCTCCTATGATACCTATGTTCGCGATATGAAAGCTCATCTCCCTCCCAACTTCAGAGCAAAAGGAGATATCTTCATCTTTGTCGATGAATGTCACCGAACCCAGTCCGGCCTATTACACGATGCGATGAGAGAGCTAATCCCAAAAGGCATCTTTATCGGATTTACCGGAACGCCGCTTTTGCGGGAAGACAAACAGACCAGCAGAGAGAAGTTCGGAGAATACATCCACACCTACAAATATGACCAGGCAGTAAAAGACGGAGTGGTCCTGGATCTCAGATACGAAGCCCGCGATATCGGATCCTATCTGGTATCAGATGGTATCGACAAGAAATTTGAGACAAAAACCCAGATGGCCTTTAATACAAAAACCGAGGGATTAAACGAATGGGCCAGGGAGAAACTCAGAGCAAAATTAAAAAAACGCTGGGCAACGATACAGAAGATAAACTCCAGTGAAAGACGTCAAAGGATGATTGTTGATGACATTCTTTTTGACATGGAGACAAAACCCAGGTTGATGCATGGAACCGGAAATGCACTCCTCGTGGTAAGCAGCATCTATCAGGCATGCACCTGTTACAAACTCTTCTCTGATACCGAGTTAAAAGGAAAGTGTGCTATCATCACCTCATACAAACCATCCCCTGGTGATATCTCGAAAGAAGACAGTGGAGAAGGCGACACCGAGAAGATTACCCAGTATGAGATTTACCAGAAAATGCTTGCAGATTACTTCAGTATTCCACCAGATCAGGCAGTCAACAAAGCAGAGGAGTTTGAGAAGAAGGTCAAGAAGACCTTTGTCGATGAACCCGGTCAGATGAAACTTTTGATCGTTGTTGATAAACTCCTCACCGGTTTTGATGCTCCTTCTGCAACCTATCTCTATATCGATAAAAATATGCAGGATCATGGCCTTTTCCAGGCCATATGCCGGGTAAACCGGCTTGATGGCGATGAGAAAGATTATGGATATATCGTTGATTACCGGGATCTTTTCCAAAGCCTTGAAGAATCTATCAAAGATTATACCTCAGGGGCATTTGGAAAATTTGACAAGGAAGATGTAAAGGGGTTACTCCAAAATCGTCTGGATATGGGCAGGGAGCGGCTGGATAAAGTATTAGAAGAGATCCGGCTCCTCTGTGAACATGTCCCCAAACCAAAAGATACCCAGGCATACATTCATTATTTCTGTGGAGAAGATACCGAAAACGTTGATTCACTAAAAAACACCGAAGACCGCCGTCAGAAATTATATTCAACGACAGAGACACTCATCCGGGCCTACACCGACATCGCAAATGAGATGCACCTTGCCGGGTATTCGGTCACTGAGGCAAAAGAGATCAAACAGGAAGTCAATCACTACACCAATATCATGGAAGCGGTCAAACAGGCCAGCGGAGACGACATCGATCTCAAAATCTATGACCCCTTCATGCGTCGTCTTATCGACACCTATATCGGGGCAGAACCTGCAAAAGTCCGTGCCTCTCTCCCGGATATCCCCCTTATTGATCTCATTATTGAGAAAGGAGCAGAGGGATTGGATGGACTTTCGGATGGCATTAAGGAGAATAAAAACCTGACTGCTGAAACGATTGAACGCAATGTCAGAAAGATAATCCTCAACAAAACTCCTATCGATCCTGCCTATTACAACAAATTATCAGAGATACTAACCACTCTCATCAAAGAGCGAAAAGCACAATCTGAAAATTACGACGATTTCTTAGACCAGCACATTCAAAACCTCATCAATCTGGCAAAGGATACGATAGAACCTGGTAAGAATTATCCTTCAAAGATAGACACCCCTGCAAAAAGAGCTCTCTATAACAATCTTGACGAAGACCCGGATCTTGTGTTACAAGTGTTTGAGGCAATAACTGAAAACCGGGAAGACGACTGGCCATCAAATCCGATGAAGACCAGGAGTGTCTGGTATATCGTAAATGAATGCTTAAACGATGAGGAAAAGACCGATCGTATCATTGATATCGCGAAACACCAGCCGGAATTTAATTAATGACCCTGATTCAAGTGGCAGAGATTGCGGTTGAAGTAGACCGGAAAAATATCAAAAATCTTCATCTGGGAGTATACCCCCCCGATGGCCGGGTCCGTGTAGCAGCCCCGACCCTTGTTGATGACGAAGCAGTCCGCCTTGCGGTCATCTCAAAATTATCATGGATTCGAAAACAGATTGTAAAGTATCAGTCCCAGGAGCGGCAATCACTCAGGGAATATGTACATAATGAGAGTCATTACTATCAGGGTGTCAGATATCTCCTCTCAATCGTTGAGACGGAAGGGAAACAGGAAGTATCAATAAAAAAATCAAAAGAGATCATTCTTCATATCCATAAAGGGGCAACCAGGGAGGGATGCGAGAAACTGCTCAATGAGTGGTATCGCCACCAGCTCAAGGAACTTATCCCTCCATTAATCAAGAAGTGGGAGTCAGTATTAGGGGTTACAGTATCGTGGTGGGGAGTCAGAAAGATGAAGACCAAATGGGGGAGTTGTAACAAGGAAAAGGGGAGAATCCTTATCAATCTGGAATTGATAAAAAAACCATCTCACTGCCTGGACTACATTGTTCTTCACGAGATGCTGCATCTTATCGAGAAACGCCACAATGATCGGTTCCGGAATTTATTAACGCACCATATGCCACTCTGGCAGATGTACCGGGATGAATTAAACGAATGCCCCTTGAGTCATGAAAAATGGTAATTAGAACCGGGTATTTTT
>JAFGOM010000045.1 GCA_016926505.1 Methanospirillaceae archaeon | reverse complement strand
ATTTCACCGGACACACTGTTCAACAGTAACGGAAAGGGTGCTTAGGATCAAACGGACAGGGTGTTCAATTTTAGCGGAATATACACCGATTGTTTTAGGATGGCTTTTAGAGTTCCGTGATCAAGTTCAGTGTGGTCAGGAATTACTATTGTCCGTTGTTTATCTTTTCTCTTAAGCACAACATGGCTGCCTTTCTGATGATCTACGTAATATCCAAGACGAATCATCACATTAATTACTTTTCGGGCAGGAAGAAGAGGGAATTTACTCATTACTATCAGATATTAACCTGGATCTCTCTGACCGTAACCTGACTGGCTTTCGTGGTAATCTGATGATTTGGATTTGATTCAAGAAAGGCTTCTATTGCTTCTTTGGCATTCTCGGTAGCTTACTCTAATGATTTACCCTGGGTTATACAACCAGGAAGGCCGGGTACGGTTACTATGAACCATCCATCTTCTCCTGGTTCAATGATTATGGTAAATTTTTGAAACATTCTCTCCTCTTTGTGGATATTATGTAAATCCATAATCGGATTTGCTTAACAATGGAGCGTTCTGATCTGGTCTGGTTAATCCTGTTCTTTTATGTGATTGATCTCTTAGTATATTCATTCTTTGATGGCAATTTAATCCTTGAAACGTATCAATTTGCGGTTTTACTGCAGTGAGGTACAGAAGTTCGGGGTAAAGGGTGAGAATGAGGCAGAAAATTAAGCCAGATCCATGAAAAACGATAATTCACAGATTTTGTTTTTACGGGTTGAGTTATTCATGTAAAAGGATAATAAGTGATAAATGAGGTTCTCTCTCAACGATTGCTGGAATCTTTCGATGTGATGTATTTTTGAATTCTTTGTTCTCATCTTCAGGCATATCCCTTTGAAAGACTATGGTAACTTCAATTGCAAATATACGTATCTCTTCAATCGAATTTGTTCATCAGGAGATTAATGGATCTAAATTATCATTATGGTCTGGTTTTTTGTTTTATGCGTGTTGAGCAGTTAAAGAAACTTCTTGTAGTTGGGTGGACGTAAGGTAGTATTGGAGGAGGAAAAGATGCTTGAGTTTAATGAGCCCCAAACGGCCCCGTTTATTGAACTGATTGGAAGTTCAACGAAGGGATGGGAGGGTGCAGCGGCCAATGCTGTTATGGAAGCCAGGAAAAACCGTCAGAAACATCAGAGCGGTCTATCTGAAAGGTTGTACGGCAAAGGTTGAGAACAACAGGATTGTAGAGTATCGTACCAATGTAAAGGTCTCTTTTGAGGCTGTTGCACAAATGATTATTATTAGTCTTATAAGGCTAATTCACACTGTGATATCTTATATTCACAGTGTTAATTTGCCTTATTGTATCGACAAATTGTATTTGTGCAACAGCCTCTTTTATTGTGGGATAAGAGAGCTGATATCCAGTTGTTTTTGTCTCGTTCACCCAGATAGTCTTTTTTTTAATTACATTACGAATATTCCCCGGATTATCTGCCAGCCTGTCACATGCAGGTACAAGAATAGTACAAAAGAGCAGGTATACAATGAAAATCCATGCAGCCATCAAGATCGGCACAATACGATGATACGCGTACTGGTATTTAATATGCCTACCCGGGTTTCAGGGGAGCAACAAATAGTGCTATCCAATTATAGAGTAGTCCGGATGGATACCTATGGAGTCTTTGTCAATTTTTTCCTACCAGATCTGCTCTCTTTCTATAGGATCTCATTGGATCAGATGAAAAGCGACAAATCTGCTGAATTTTTTTCTCCCAACAGATCCGGTTCTTCTTCCTCCCTAACCGATATCCTATCCTTTTTCTTATCGTACATCAGATCCTACTTCCGGGAATACCATGAAGATCCTCGGGATTAATGCAAGTCCGAAAGGAGAGATGAGCAAAACTCTTGAACTGGTAAAGTCTGTTTTAAAAGGGGCAGAATCAGAAGGTGCCGATACAAAATGCCTGGATTTATACCAGTTCGAGATCGGGTACTGTACCGCCTGCGGGACCTGTTATGCACAGGGAGAATGTTCGCTCATTGACGATTTTTCAGAATTATTCGATGCCATGATGGATGCAGACGGAATTGTCCTTGGCTCGCCCAATTACATCAACTCGGTCACAGCTCCAATGAAAGCGATGTTTGACCGGATGGCAGATGCGATACACTGCCAGATGTTTTATAAGAAATTCGGGTGTTCTGTCTGTACTGCCGGGGGCAGCCACGAGGATGATGTGGTCGCATATATGAACGGCGTACTGCAGACTCTTGGAGCGACGGTAGTCGGAGGGGTTGGTGTTGCCATCGGTCATGATCCGGCTACGCTTGAGCCTGCAAAAGCCCGGGCTTTGGATCTCGGAAAAGTACTTGTCAGGTCCATTAAGGGTGAGATATCCTATCCTGAGCAGGATGCCATGCATCTCCAGACACGGGATTATTTCTGCCAGCTGGTGAAGAACAATAAAGATCGGTTTGCACACGAATACGACTGGTATGTCCAGAAAGGATGGATGAAATAACGGTTGATGCAGAAAATATCTGAATACCTTACCCGTTTTTTCAAACATCCCGACTGCAGAAGAGAAGCACAATTTTGATCTACAATGATTGCAATACACGTCTCTGACCTGGTCAAACGATTCGAGACCATAACCGCGCTACAAGGGATCAGTTTCTCTGTCAATGAGGGGGAGACATTTGGGTTTTTAGGTCCGAACGGGGCAGGAAAGACAACCACCATCCGGATTCTGACCGGGATCAGTCCGCCGACCAGCGGGAGTGCATCAATCCTCGGAAAAGATATCGTCAATGAGACGATAGCTGCCAGGAAGGAGATCGGGATCGTTCATGAGACCTCGAATGTATACGATGATCTCTCTGCCTGGAAGAACCTGATCTTCTCGGCAGAGTTATATTCGGTCGGGAAGGAGGAGAGGGAATCCCGCGGGAAAAGCCTCCTTGAACTTTTCGGGTTGTGGGAGAGACACAATGACCGGGTTAAAGGATTTTCAAAGGGGATGAAGAGACGGCTTACCCTTGCCATGGGGCTTATCAACAATCCCAGGATCCTCTTTTTAGATGAACCGACGTCAGGGCTTGATGTCCAGAGCAATCTTATCATCCGTGAGGTGATCCGGGATCTCAACACGAAAGGAGTTACCGTCTTTCTTACGACCCATAACATCGAGGAAGCCAACGTTACCTGTGACCGGGTGGCAATCATCAACCACGGACAGATAGCAGCAATCGACTCACCGGAACGGCTGAAAAAGACGATACAGAGTGTTCAGTCTGTCAAGGTCGCATTCGCGGATGCCGATCCTTCCATTAAGGAATGCCTGAGAGAACTGCCCCTGGTCAATGAAGTCAGGAAAGAAGGCGACAAGTACCGGCTGATCACAGAAAAACCGCCGGTGGTGATCCAGGCAGTCATGGAGTGTGCAGCAGAGCAGAAGGTAACGGTCATATCGATGAACACCTACGGCCCGAGCCTTGAGGATGTCTTTATCAGACTGACCTGTCTTGATGTACGAACGAAAGGGGTGCGTGCCATTGACTGATTCTGAGACGATTATGAGCCAGGTACTCTATGAACTGCGGGCATCCTGGGCGATTGCGAAAAAGGATGCAGCCATCTATTATTTAAAGCCCAATATCCTTGTCTCCGGAGCATTATTCCCGCTCTTTATGTTCCTTGCGTTTTCGGTCGGCAGGCCTGCAGAACCTGCTCTTATGATCCCTGGCCTTGTCGCCATCACGATTCTCTTCTCATCGTCGACAATCGAACCGGTATCTATCCCGATTGAACGCCGGATGAAGACGTTTGACCGTCTCCTTAGTGCACCCATATCCCTTCATGCCATTGTTCTTGGCGAGAGCCTGAGCGGATTTCTCTACAGTATCGGGATCGCATCGGTCCCGTGCATTGCCGGTTTTGTTCTCTTTGGGACCGGGCTTTCAAACGGGATCCCGTTTCTTATCGGGGTTGTACTTACCGCGTTCTGTTTTGCTACGATGGGAACGTTATTTGCTGCCTATCCGACCGAGAGTCCGGGTGATATCATGTCGATGCTCAACCTGGTCAGGCTGCCGCTAATCTTTATATCAGGTATCTTTATCCCGATTGCATCCATTCCGTACCCGGGACAGTTACTCGTATACTGCTCCCCGCTTACCTATGGCACAGACCTTATCAGGGCAGGATTTTCGGGACCCACATTATTTCACCCGGCTGTGGATCTCGTGATGCTGCTTCTCTTCATCGGGGTGTTTCAGGTACTGGCAAACCGGCTGTATAAGCGGTTTAATGAGTGATTGGCTTTGAGGTGCAATCCGGTTTTGGTGTTTAGGCAGATTATGGTTAATAATTGGGTTTAATGAATAATCTTTGCCACCGAGTGATCTAATAAATAATTTAATCTTTTTTGAGATTCTCTGAAGAGTCAGTAGATTTCCCAATTATAATCCCTGAAACAGATTTGTGAATTTTTGAACCCAATTACGATAAAATTCCTACCCCATCCCATACTCTTTTTTCATATAATAGGGTGATGGAATCTCCGGGTACACCTGGTAGACATGTTCATACACGATTTCTGCTTTCTTCTCCACTTCTTCATCGGTATATGACTCCACCGGAAGACCGGTCTCTTCACTATAGAGGTAGTTCCTGATTGATACCAGGACCGAATCACGGGTAGCTTCCTTTTCTCTCCAATGATCAATCTTAAGTTTCTCGGCTTTGAGTGTCTTGAGAAGTTCAACAGAAACTCTCTTTATCTGTTTAATCTCTGCGGGTGTCAGTTTTTCTTTCCGAAGGAGATCATAGATTGCAAGAGTCTCTTCATCCAGTTCTTCCCGGATTGCCCTGTGTGATTCATCATCCAGATCCTGGATAAATTTGAGAAGTCGGTTCCAGGTCTCTTCAATGGTTACCCGGTCCTTTTCATTATTGTATTCATCAATAATCTCTTCGTAATGTTTCTGAAAATCGGTTCGGAGGGGATTTTGTGAGAGAAGACGTTCCACTTTTTTCTCAATGACGTCTTTGAGCATCTGGACAGAGGTATGTTTTGATTTGCTCCTGGCAAATTCCTGATTCAGGCGATAGAAGTCAATCTTACTGATATCATAGACCCGCCCTGGTTCCTGGTCCGGGTCTGGCTGAATGTCAATTGCACCATCGACGACTTCGTGGAGTTTTTTGATGATATAGGAGATATCTGCCTGCTGGCGGTCATCCTGCAGACTCTTGTAGATGATATTGATGGCATCGAACTCCTGCCGGTGATCATTTACTCCGGATATTGTGATACATGCCTTGAATTTTTTAAAGACTTCACGGCACATCACTTCAAACCGTTTTCTGGTCTGGTCGTTTTTGTTTGCCACTTCCTTGGCTGCAACGATGGCAGCATTCCGTTCAAACCCGGTCTTTGTAATGATATCATCAAGGGGAGCATTGCCGGCAGCTAGGAAACTCTTGACAAATCCGATAGCTTCCACGAGATCGGCAAGGAGTTCTTCTTCCGGTCTCGTGGGATCATTCTCTCCTTCCTCTCCTCCTCCGTCTCCGGTCCCTGCAAAGGTTGCAAGGGCTTTCCGGAGGTTTTTGAGTATCCCACAATAATCGACAACGAGACCGTTATTCTTCCCTTCTGCTACCCGGTTGGCCCGTGCTATGGCCTGCATGAGGGTATGGGCTTTGAGTGGTTTATCGAGGTACAGGGTTGAGAGACTGGGAACATCAAAGCCGGTCAGCCACATGGCACAGACGATGGCTATCCGGAACGGGTGTTCTGGTCTTTTAAAAGCTGATTCAAGATCTATCCGCTTCCCGTCTTGCAGGGTAAATCCTTCCCTGATGAGTCTTCGGTGCTCTTTAATCTCCTCTTCAAGGCCCCATTTCCTGAATTTATCAACTTCGTTCTGTTCCTCACTGATGACGACGACCATCTCTGTCTCTTCCATCCAGGCTATCTGCTTTTTCCGGAAGAGTTCTTCCTGTTCGTCTGCTGCATGTTTTGCTTCGGATGTGAGCAGGTCAATCCGGTTCTGCCAGCATTTTTTGAGGAGTTTGTGCATTCTGACACAGGTTACCTTGTCGATACAGACGACCATCGCTTTGCCTGACTCCCATCCGGTTGAGTAATGCTCTACAAGGTCGTGGGCAACCTGGCGAAGCCTCTGTTCAGCGGTGATGATATGATAATCCCGTTTGAGTTCGTTCTCTATCCGCTGCCGGACATTAATGTCATCAAAATCGGATTCTTCGGACTTTGATATCTCTTTTATCTTTTTGAGGATCTGGTCGTTTAAGTCCGTTGTTGCAATCCCGAGTTTCTCTCCCCGTGCATCGTAATAGAGAGGAACAGTGGCCCCGTCTTCAACTGCCCGCTGAAAGTCATAGGTGGAGACATAATCACCAAACACCCGTTTTGTGATCTCGTCATCTTTAAAGAGCGGGGTTCCGGTAAATCCGATGAAACTGGCATTGGGGAGGGCATTTCTCATGTTGAGAGCAAGGGTTCCGTACTGGGTCCGGTGTGCCTCGTCGGTGATGACGATGATGTCATCCCGGCCGGTGTATCCGACGTCAGGGTTGACATCCTGGTTGAACTTCTGGATTAGGGTGAAGATATGCGACTTATGCTCGGTGAGAAGCTGTACCAGGTGTTTTCCGTCTGATGCCCGGCAGGGGTCTTTGTCATGATTGACGAGTCTGCACCCGGCAAAGGTCTTGTAGATCTGCCCGTCAAGGTCGTCCCGGTCGGTGCAGATGAGGAAGGTAAAGTTCCCCCCAAGTTTACGATGTATCTTCCGGGTGAAAAAGACCATTGAGTAACTCTTCCCTGAGCCCTGGGTGTGCCAGAAGACCCCGAGTTTTCCTTCCCGCTGTTTCCGGTCCTGTACCGCTTCGATGGCCTGGTTGACTCCGAGGAACTGGTGATTCTTCCCAAGGATCTTGACCGTAGGACCGAGTGAGTCGTCAAAGAGGATGAAGTTCTCGACGAGATCCATGAAGTTCTTCTTGTCACAGACACCCTTGAGCAGGGTTTCCATGTCAACAACTCCCGGATCCTGTTCAGAGAGTCGTTTCCATTCATGGAAATGCTCGTACTTGCTGGTGAGTGACCCTATCTTTGCCTTCTCACCGTTTGCCAGCATGATGATCGCGTTATAGTAAAAGATATGGGGAACGGTGTCTTTGTAGTCGGCAAAGTTCTTCCGGTAGGCAACCTCAAGATCCCGGTGCATGTTCTTACACTCGATGAAGAGGAGCGGGATTCCGTTTACAAATCCCATGATGTCAGGACGTTTGCGGTAGATCTCGCCCCGTACCCAGAGTTCCCGGACAGAGAGGAAGTGGTTGTTCTCCGGAATGTCGAAGTCGAATATCTTCAGAATCGTCTGTTTCTCTTTGTTCTTCTCGTTGCGGTACCTGACTTTCACTCCGTTTTTCAGGAGGTCGTACTTCTCCTGGTTGGTGGCAAGGAGGGTCTGGGCTGAGCTGACCTCCGATATCTGCCTGATTCCGCTCTCGTATGCTTCATCAGGGAGGTCAGGGTTTAATTTCCGGAGAGCCTGATTGAGGAACCGGGTCAGGATGATATCTTTTTCGGATCTTCGCCCGAGGGTTCCGTCTCCACCGAGAATCTCGTCGTTATAGGCATAGACAGAGTCCCAGCCGAGGGTATTGGTAAGATAGTCGGCGGTGGTCTGCTGGACGAGGAGATCTTCGGTGTAGGGAGTCATACCGGGATCACTCCGTTCATAAGGCGGGGAAGGAGCAGGTCACGGGCTTTAACCACAGAATCAATATTTTTGTTCAATAATGAGATTTGTGTATGTATAGGGGTTATAAAGGAATCAAACATTTCCATAATCGTTGCATTCGGCCATATTATTGTTCGAGAATATGCATATGTTCTATTCAATCCTGGAACTGCTACATCAGTATTAACAAATGAAATATTAGAAAGGGCATAATATAAAAAGAAACTTGTTTCTTCTTTATTTACATAATAAACTGTGTCTATTGGGTGAAAATCTGAATCAGCCCAAAAAACACTTCCAACATTCCCCTTTCTTCCGATAATTATTCCTGGCCCCTCGACCAGAGGTTTCTCATGATAACCGACAATTCCACTTGAACCAAATACCGGGATCGGACCTGGAATACGATTTTCTTCTTTTAGTGCTTTTCCGTAATTTAAAACAGTAGTCTCTCCTAATGTTTTTTTTCTCCACCCTTCCGGCACCCCATCCACTATCTTCGTGTGCTCATGTCCGGGAAACCGGAGTCTGACGAACCATTCCTGGTAGAGGAGGCGGGCGGCTTCTTCGAGGAGCTGGATTCGGCGGCGGTTGTTTTCGATGAGGTCGTCGTATTTTGAGAGAATATCAACAATTGCTCGTTGTGTAACATTATCAGGTAGATTTAATTGGATTCTTTTTATTACGTCCTGATTTAATGATGCCATCGTTGCTTTATTACCACACTGAATTAGCATCCAATTTTTATGGGAATCCAGTAAAAACGAATATGAGATAAAATCAGGATTTATTTTGTCGGAAAAAATTCTCATCCGAATGCAATCAGACCCTTGTAACCATTCATTTTGAAGACTTGTAACAAGTAAGTGTCTATCAACAGCCCCTTTTCTACCAAATACAATATCTCCAGGTATTAAAATATGTCGAGAAAGGCGATTCAAAACATTTTCTGGGATATATTCTAATTTTTCAGGATTTAGCACACGATAACCTATATTTCGGACATTAATGACTGGTGTTCCATCTGAAACATAATCAGATGCCTTTAATTGTGTACCAAATGGTCCTGTTTGAAGTTCGATCGTACCATCTTCGACTAAATCACCGATGGTAACTTTCTTCCAGTTCATCTCACATCTCTCCCCTGGATCTGCTCCTCAATAAACCTCTCCATCTCCTCCTTCTTCGGCAACTCAAGGAGATACCGGGAGACAAACAGATTATTATCCATCCCGGCAAGGGCATACTCAACGAGAGCCTTCTCCTTATGGGTACAAAGAAGAATCCCGACCGGAGGATTATCCCCTTCGGTCATCATATTTGCCCGGTACCAGCTCACGTAGGTATTTAACTGTCCGATGTTCTCATGATTGAAAGGTTCAAGTTTGAGTTCAACCAGCACATGGCATTTGAGTATCCGGTGATAAAACACGAGGTCCACAAAATAATGACTATCCCCAATCAGGATACGCTTCTGCCTCCCCTCAAAGCAGAACCCGTGACCCAGTTCAAGAAGAAACTCTTCCAGTTTGTCAAGGAGCTGATCCTCAAGATGAGACTCTCCCATAACCTCCTGGGGTTTGAGGCCAAGAAACTCAAAGATATAGGGATCCCGGATATTTACTCCTGGTGATATCTTCTCGGCTTTTTCATGAGCTATGGCAGAAAGGGCTTTCTTATCTATCGAGAGACCGGAGCGTTCATAGTAGAGGCTATGGATCTGCCGTTTCAGTTCACGGACCGACCAGTTCCCCCTGACACATTCCACCTCGTAAAAGGCCCTCTTTGTCTCATTTTCAATCTCAATGAGTTCAGCAAAATGAGTGAAAGAGAGTCGGGTAATGAGAACTGATCCCTCATGATGCAATTGTGGAGTCACTGACTCCACAATTTGATTCTCCATGATACTGTTCGGAATCCCAATAAATCCGGAAAATTGAGGGGGTAATGATGCACCAATTCCAGGATACATGATATAAAACTTTCGGTACCGGTAGAGCTCACGACGTTCACACCTGGGTAGACCCTCCCCCGTGAGCGTTATCGCAAGCTGGTCCATGAGCCGTTCACCATACTCTGCCCGGTCTGAACCTGACCGCTCGTACTCCTCGATATAATATCCAATCATCCAGTTCCGGAGCGTAAGACTGATATTAACTGCCCTGCTAGTCTGATTTGATAACTCATGGTGAATTCGGCTGATAGCGGTTGCAAGATCCGGAAAGGTGAGTGGATGTGTTTTCATATCCCAAGTTCCCGAAAGTTCCTCTGTATTATCCCTGCAAGTTCCGCTGCCTCTGCATTCAGCCCTTCAAGTTCGATATGAATATCCCGGAGAGCCTCTTCAAAGTCAAAATCCTCATCAACCTCTTCCGGAGCAACACCCACATATCTCCCCGGCGTAAGGCTCCAGTCATTTGCCTCAATCTCTGACCGGGAGACGCATTTTACCAGACCCTCCACATCCCGGTATGTTCCGTCCGGGAACCGCTCAACCAGCCAGTGAGCCTGTTTCCAGAAATACCTGACCTGTTTCAGATCAAAAACCAGTTCCTCCCGGATACCCTCAGCATCTTTCAGAATGCGGTTCATATCCCGACCGGACCAGAGATCTGACTCCTTCGCCTGACCGTCCTTTTCGCAGGTCTCAATGAGCCGGTTTGCAAGTTTTGATATCAGATCCACCTGGGTTACCAGTGCATGACTTACATCAGCAAGAGATGAAAGCCGGTCAACTGCTTTCCTGAGTTCCCCGTTCGAAGTATCCTGTCTCTCCCAGAGATTCAGTTCATGGGATGTGGCCTTCGAAAATCCGGCAATATCTTCAGATACCCGGGTGACCTCTCCTTCAAGCTCGGAGAAGATCTCTCTCGCTGCATGCTCTTCAGCAAGTCTGATGATATACGGCCGGGCGGAATCCAAAAGCAGGGTCATCTTCTGACAGAACAGATTGAGAAGATTTTCATCTCCGGAATTGACCGATGATTCAGCCTCTTTTAGCATCGTCTCACAATACCGGGAGACCAGATCAAGGTACCGCTCTGTCTCACCCCGGTACAGCCAGACAATAGCAAGAATGTTCTGTTCCTGTTCAGGACTGAAATCATAAATCTTCCTTGTCACCTTCCGGAAGATATTCCGGGCATCGATCATCAGGACCGAATCTTTCATCTCCTCCGGTTTGGCCCTGTTTAAAAACCAGAGTTCACAGGGAACCGTCCGGGTGTAAAAGAAGTTAGAGCGGATAGAAACCATGATTTCAACTGCCTCGGTCTCCACCAGTTTCTGCCTGACCTTTGCTTCGTCCCGTCCGGCACTCGATGCCTGGGAAGACATCACAAACCCGGCCCGGCCTTTTTCATTCAGATAGCTGTAAAAGTAACTAATCCAGAGATAGTTCCCGTTTGAGACCTTATCCTGATTATTCACACCGGGGAGACCAAAGGGAAGACGGGGATCGTTTTTTACCTTGTCAGCATCCACTTCGTCAACATTGAACGGAGGATTTGCCATCACATAATCCGCTTTTAAAAAGAGCTCATGAGGGTCCTGGTAATAGGTGATCGCCTTTAGGATATCCCCTTCCAGACCATGAACGGTCAGGTTCATCCTGGCAAGCCGGATGGTCGTTGCATTCTTCTCCATCCCTTTAAATGTCAGATGCTCAGTCGGACTCTGGTTCAGACGCTCGACAAAATGAGCACTCTGGACAAACATGCCACCCGATCCACAGGCCGGATCAAGTACGATACCTTCTTTCGGCTCGATGATATTGGCAATGAGTGATACCAGAGAGACCGGGGTGAAAAACTCTCCGTTATCGTGAGCTTTGAGGTCGGCAAACTGGGTGAGGAAGTACTCATAGATCCTGCCAAACACATCCCCGGAGGCCTGTTTCAGTTCGTCAGGGTTTAAGATCTGAAGGGTCTGCTTTAGGACATCATTCTCAAGAGCCCGGTATTCTTCCTTTGGCAGTACACCTTCAAGGTCATAATCCTCCTCTATTGACTCCATCGCAGCGATGATTGCACCGGCACGGTCGCTGCTATCCGGAAGAGAGACCAGAAAATCATATTGTGCCTCAGGACGAAGATAGATAGCACTCTTCTGGGAGAAATCCTCTTTGGTGAGAGCCCGGGTTTTTCCGCCACGCTTTGGAAGGTTCTTTTCTAT
>JAFGOM010000044.1 GCA_016926505.1 Methanospirillaceae archaeon | reverse complement strand
TTTTCACCGGACACACTGTTCAACTTGAGCGGAACGAGTGTTCAATTTGAACGGACTCACTGCTCAGATCAGGTCGGAATATACAATTGAACAGCCAGACCATGGATGAATGGCACAATAGAAGAGTTCAATAAGGATTTTGATAGGTTGTTTTGGAAAGCAGAATTATCTACGAGTTTAAGTGACATCCGAAAAAAGTTTAAGATATTTCTGGAATCTCAAAATAACTCTAACTCATGGAAACTTGAAAAGAAAGATTTGGTATCAATAACTTAAAAACGTAAATTAAAACGAGTATTTAAGTTAGATTTAAATGAAATACCTCTGGTTAATGGGAAAATACATTTTATCAGAGTAGTTAATAGTGATGGAAATATAATCGTGTTAAATGAATCATTTATAGTGGGTAAGGGATATGTCGGTGAATATGTTTGGGCGACAATCAACACAGGGCAGCAAATCTTAAATATTTCTTACAAGGATGAAAATATGAATGTACTTGCGATTAAGAAATATGAATATATTATTGATTAACAAGGTTACGATGTCCTGAGCCAGAATTGACAAATAGAGGGGTACGATGTCCTGAGCTTTCCCAGGGTCACGATGTCCTGAGCCTTTCCAGATAAGAAAAATAAGAGTCCCGGGATCGGTAGCATGCTTAAAAAACCGGTACGAGAGAGACGAGAGGTACCGCTCTGGATCAGTGCCTGACCGACGATGAACATACCGAGTAAAAAGAGCATAACATCCGGATTGATGGCATGTACCGCATCAGGGACGGATATCCGTCCTGTCAGGAGAACCAGAAGGGCTCCGCCTGTCATGATCTGCCAGATTTTTAAGTTAAACCGTCCGATCTGCCTGACCGCGATAAGAAGAAAGACAGCCGCCAGAACAATAATTGGAATGTACGTATTCCCGTTTATCTGGTGAACAGAGATAACTCTTGGTACTTTGACGTCTTTTCTTTCAGTACCCGGGGGATTTCAAATTCAACCCTTCTCAATTGTGTAACAAATGTGTAATGATAAAAACGATCTCCTGGGATGACTATTACCGTTTATATGCTTTATTTCTCACCAATCTGTTCGTTCCCTCTCTGGTATCAGGATTTGGGAGAACAATTCAGGGAAACGAATTACGTCCCCTGTCCGTGTTTGAGATCAAGTCCCCGGTCCCGGCAGAGTTCCTTCATCTTTGCCGGCAGTTCCTTCCACCGCCACAACCCCCATGTTGCATATTCAGGAGGTAGTCCCTCTTTTTTTACCCATTGATTTAGGAATTCCTCCCATCGTAAGGTCATATCCGGGTACAGCTTCCGTATCAGTTCAGATTCACTCTCAAGTACTGCAGGGCAGAGGTAACAGCCTATTCGTTCAAGTCCTTTCTCGTACAGCGGGTTTATGGGAATTTTCCTCCACCAGAGGTATAGATAGACCTCTAAAGCCCGCCAGTTCCGTATGGGTGAGATATTTACCTGCAGGGGATTATCAGGGTTCTGGCTTGAAACGGCAAGACCCGCCCGGTTCCATGACTCGTACCAGCGGTTTCCCTGGATCGTTACGCAGGGGCCGATCTCTGCCAGGTATGCCTTTAAGGGATTGAGCTTGAGCAGTTTACAGCACCACCGGTAGTCTTTTCCCGGAGGGCCTGCGCTCTGTACTGCTTTCCAGAAGTCTCCTGCTCCGCTTATGACTGGCACACCCTGCTCCCTGACGAAGGTAATTGTATCAGGGATCTCCAGGCTTGAATCAATAAAAAAAGCATCAGTCACCCCGGCCTTCCGGGCGAGAGCAAGGACCGCGGTACTATCCTTGCCGCCTGAAAACGAGACATTAACCCGCGGCCTGTCATGCATATGCTGCCTGATTGTCCGTATCGCATTTCTTTCGATATTTTTTAAATGATACCGGTTCTGATGTATCACAAAGTCCCAGCCGGGATCCGGATATGATCCGGGTTTTAGTGGCATCAGCTCCTTTATCCTGATATACCCGTCCTTTACAACCCCGGTTCCATACTTGTTCTTATACCTGATGATAACGGTCCCGTCGGATACATCAGTAGTAACTTTGAACTTTTTCCCTCCGATCCTCCCCTCTGGTTTTTTATCCCCGAAAACGTCAGACGTCTCGAGATCAACAATACCTTTGGTCGCATATGGTACGACAAATGGCAAAGCATCAGGGGAGATATCAAAGGTATACCGCCGGTCTGCCGGATCAAACGAGAACCATCCGAACCGCTCGCCGTGGATGATGACAAGGTCATTCCTGTCAAGTCCCCCGGTTTTATTAAGGAGCATCACCTGGGGCAGAGGTACATCCCCGAATCGTTCCCTGACAAGGGATGTGAGACAGTCACCGTCTGCTGTAAGTACCGGTCGGAGGTCGTATGGCTGAAGCAAGGGAACGGATCTCCCGGTAGCACCACAACCACACAGCTTCCCGAGAAGAGGAATATCGCACTGGTCACACCAGTAGAGTGTCTTTTTTACCGGGAGTTCCCGCATCAGGTACACATATTTTCTGAAGACCAGATAATAGTGTGGTCTTTAAAAGTTCATTTCATTTACAGCAGGTGTATTATACCGTCAGTCAATGGAGAGGACACCCGGAATTGACTCATCATCGATAACACCAACCAAAGCATCATGAAATATCTATAAGGCATTTCGTCTGCAATGGATGTGGGATACTGTATCGGTATCGGGTACCGGCAGACGAAGCCCGGTACACGGGAAGAAACCAGGGAAAAGATGGATTGGAGAATAACCCGGTACAGTCCTGCCACTCATAGCAATAAGAGAGAACTATGGCATCGGAGAGACGGATAATATACATGGATAATGCTGCGACCACCCCGGTCAGGGAGGAGGTTGCAGAAGCGATGAGGCCGTATTTCTCGTCCCGGTTCGGGAATCCCTCATCTATATATCGTATCGCATGCGAATCAAGGGATGTAATTGAATCATCACGTGAAACGGTCGCGAAGGCAATCGGAGCCGATGCAGACGAGATATTCTTCACCTCAGGAGGGACCGAGTCAGACAACTGGGCATTGCAGGGTGTTGCCCGTGCAAATGCAAAGAAAGGGTCCCATATCATCACCTCGGCAATCGAGCATCATGCGATCCTTCACACCGCCCGGTACCTTGAAAAACAGGGTTTCCCGGTCACCTATCTCCCTGTTGACAATGAAGGAAGGCTGGATCCCGGGGCGGTCGAAGATGCTGTCACCGATACAACTACCCTAATATCCATAATGACTGCGAACAATGAGATCGGAACCATCCAGCAGGTTCAAAAGATCGGTTCAATTGCGCATGATCATGGCATTCCCTTCCATACTGACGCTGTCCAGGCTGCAGGCCACATACCTCTGTCAGTACACGATGATGCAATCGATCTCCTCTCGCTATCTGCCCACAAATTCAACGGGCCAAAGGGAATGGGAGTTTTGTATATCCGCACGGGGACGAAAATTGATAACCTGCTTTTTGGTGGCGGACAGGAGAAGAAACGCAGGGCAGGTACAGAGAACCTGCCGGGAATTGTTGGTCTTGCTACAGCTCTGGATATAGCAGTCCGGGACCAGGAGAAAGAATCAGGAGAGATCAGGAAACTCCGTGACCGTCTTATTGCCGGATTGCTCGAAACAGTTCCCTATTCCCGGTTAAACGGACATCCGACAGAACGATTACCAGGAAATGTCAACATCAGCTTTGAGTTTGTTGAGGGTGAATCAATTCTCCTCCTGCTTGATCAGGAGGGTATCTGTGCATCAACGGGAAGTGCCTGTTCTTCAGGATCACATGATCCGTCGCATGTTCTTCTTGCCATCGGTCTTCCCCACGCACTTGCCCATGGTTCCCTTCGTCTGACGCTTGGGCATGGGAATACAGAAAAAGATGTTGATACCGTACTTGAAGCGGTTCCGGGAATTGTAGAAAAGTTACGGGATATCTCTCCCCTGTACCCGGGAAAGGAGAAATAATATCATGTACAGTGAAAAAGTGATGGACCATTTTACCAACCCGAGAAATGTCGGTGAGATAGAAGATCCTGACGGTGTCGGAGAGGTTGGAAACCCGGTATGCGGCGATATCATGAAGATTTATCTTTGTATCCGGGATGATGTGATTGTCGATGTGAAATTTCAGACATTCGGTTGCGGTGCAGCAATCGCCTCGAGCAGCATGGCAACAGAACTGATAAAAGGAAAGACAATCGAGGAAGCATGGGCCATCACCAATGAGGCGGTTGTTACTGCACTGGATGGTCTGCCCCCTGAAAAGGTGCACTGTTCTCTCCTTGCTGAGGAAGGAATTCATAAGGCAATCAACAATTACCGGATCAGGAATAATCTCCCTCCACTCCCTGAAGAAAAAAGAAATGACGAGGATCCTACCCCCGCAGTGGATCAGAGGTAATCAAAACATCACTGTGTTATCTCTATGGAAAAGAGAGATTTATGTTCACTTATTCTGATATGAGCCGATACCTGCGACAGATGCCAATCATTGGCCAGGAGGGACAGCATGTCCTCAACGATGCAACTGTTCTCATTGCCGGGGCTGGAGGTCTTGGGTCTCCAATTGCTTATTATCTTGCAGCGGCCGGTGTTGGTCATATCAGGATTATTGACAGCGATTCTGTTGAAGTAAGCAATCTCAATCGTCAGATCCTTCACTGGGATACCGATGTCGGAAGACCAAAGGTTGAGTCAGCTCAGGAAAAACTCAGACGGTTCAACCCTGATATTGAGATAGAAACTTATTTTGAGAGGATTGGTTCATGCATTACAAAATCCTGTACAGACGGGGTAGATGCCATCGTGGATGCCCTGGATTCCTATGAAACCCGATACGTGCTCAACAGGGAAGCGCTTGATCGAAATATACCGCTTTTCCATGGAGCTGTATCAGGATTCCAGGGTCATATCATGACCATAATTCCGGGAAAAACCCCCTGCCTTCGGTGTGTATTTCAAACGCCCCCTCCTCAGGAAATCTCTCCGGTAATCGGTGTAACAACAGGGATTATCGGCTCGATTCAGGCCGGTGAGGTGCTAAAGTATCTCCTTAACATTGGCACGCCTGCAATAAACCGGCTTATCATCTGGGATGGGCTTACGGTAACTATCGAGGAACTATTGGTTACACGGAATCCTCATTGTGTAGATTGTCGTGACGTATGAACAGTAAGACCAAGTTGTGCAGTACTACCCTCTTCTGCAGTAGGCTTCAGGATACCAGTCAGGAAATTACTGCATCTGCCAAAAGGCAACGTACTCCATACTGGACATTTGACTGGATGACCGACAGAAAAACCGGAATAAAAGAACAGGGAAGGTTTTATCCCTTAATGATCTTGTCCGGTTTTAGTTGAGCACAAACGCAATCAGGATATCATTAACCAGAAACGAAAAATATATCCCCTTTGCATCTCGACGAAAATGATAATTTTTTTTGCGATACCGCAGATTATGACGCGGTAATTTCTCTCAATAAAGAAGAATGTGAAGTATGAGTATGAGAAGAGGGATTGCAAAAACAAACAGAAACAGGGAGAAGGTATTGATGTTTGATCACTGCCAGAAAGATGTACATTGTAAGACACCCGAACACAGAGAAAAAAAATTCTCACAATAATTGAGTGTAAATACTTCTGACCTGTTATCCAGGTAACAACAGTTAATTAAATTACAGTAAAAAATCGACAATGTTAAATAAAATCAATTCAAAGTATTACTATGAAACGGTATTTTACAATTGCATTTTTACTATTCATACTCACCGGGAGTTGTCTGTTCATTGGATGCACCAGTCAGCAGACAGAAGAACCGGTTGTCAGTGAGGGACTTTTAGTGTACTGTGGTGCAGGAATGCGGGAGCCTATGGATGAGATTGCACTGATTTTTGAGGAGAAGGAAGGCATCCCTGTCAGATATACCTATGGTGGTTCAGCTCAACTCTTAAGTCAGATTGAACTCTATCAGAAAGGTGATGCATACATGCCCGGAGCTCTCTCGTATATTGAGACTGCTATGGAGAAGGGATATGTTGACAAGACCGAAGATCTGGTGTACCATATAATAGCCATTGCGGTTCCCAAAGGAAATCCGGCTGGGATACAGGGACTCAATGACTTTACAAAAGAAGGTCTAAAGATTGTTTTAGGAGATCCCGAAGGCCCTGCTATTGGAAAGAGTTCAAAGAAAGTACTTGATGATACTAAATTATGGGACGCTGTTTCACAGAATGTTATTGCCTATTCCGGAACGGTAAATGAACTTCTCGTCTATATCTCAATGAATCAGGCTGATGCGACTCTCATCTGGGAGGATTTGTATAACTCTGAAACAATGGATCTGGTCAGCATTCCCAAAGACCAGAACAAGAAAGGAATTATGGTAGTTCCGATTGGAACTCTGACATTTTCAGAACATCCTGCTGATGCAGAGAAATTTATTGCTTTTGTTGCATCAGATGAAGGTAAATCAGTTTTTGCAAAGCATGGATTTACTATCTATCCTGATCCAAAATATGAATGAAACAATGAGGATAATCCTTATTTACTCATTTTCGGGTCGGAATTGGTATGGATGTTCTCTTTTATGATCGTTTCTAATCTGATGGGTGGTAATATCCCTGATAATGGCTATTAAAACATAATCTATGATTATAATGGAATTATTGACGATGTCTGTTGAAAAAACAAACTCATATGGAAATAATGGAAGGTATCAAATATTTTCTGTATGAAAAATTCGTATCAAACGAAAAATCTTTGAAGATTTTTATCTTTTTATGTGAGATTCTGCCTCATGAAAAGTTCCAATTGCAATAGAGCATTCAAAAATGAATAAACCTGCCCCAAACTGGATACGTCTGATAACAATAACATTCTGTGTTGTAATCGGCACATTTATTATCTCACTACTATTACTGGTTGTTACCAAACCATCTCCTGATGCGATTATTGATTCAATAATGAGTCATGAGATACAGTTTGCGATATATCTGAGCCTTGTTACCTCTCTTATATCAACTCTGCTCTGCATTTTGACAGCGGTACCGGCAGCGTATGCTCTTGCCAGGTATGAATTTTTTGGGAAGATAACGCTAAAAATGGTCCTTGATATGCCACTAGCTCTGCCGCCCCTCGTAGCAGGTGTCGGATTATTGCTCTTTTTTGGCACCACCCCTCTTGGACAGACTCTTGCAGAAATTGGACTTGTTTTCGTTTTTACCCCTCTTGGAATTATCATTGCGCAGTATTTTGTAAATCTTCCCTTTATGTTACGGATCATGCGATCGACTTTTGAGAGTATCAGTCCACGGTATGAATACGTAGCAAAAACACTTGGCTGTTCGAATATTCGTGCAATATGGTGGGTAACGATTCCAATGGCATCAAACGGGTTACTTGCAGGTTCTGTTATAACATGGGCAAAGGGGATTGGAGAATTTGGAGCAGCTCTTATGATAGCAGGAGCGACACGGATGGTGACTGAGACGCTTCCAATCTCACTATTTCTGAATATGTCCTGTGGGAAACTCAATTATGCAATGTCTGCGGCTACTATTCTCATCGTAATATCTGTGGTTTCGCTTTATATCTTTGAGCGGTATGGTGGTTCAGCTCGTCTGTAGAAGGTGATATTGTGCTTGAGATTATTGATATTTCAAAGGATATGGGTGAGTTCTTACTCGATGCTATATCCCTTCAGGTAGAAAAAGGGGACTATCTTGTCATAATTGGTCCAACAGGAGCAGGAAAAACAATTCTTCTTGAGACGATCGCCGGTGTGTATCCTCCTGATCAGGGAAGAATCCGTTTGAATGGTGAGGATATCACCTATCGTGAGCCCAAAGATCGGAACATCTGCATGGTTTATCAGGATTACATGCTTTTTCCTCATCTTACTGTTGAGGAAAATGTCGGATTTGGACTTAAGGCACATTGGGTGAATGCTGATGAGAGAAAAAAAAGGGTACGGGAAATTACAGATATCGTTGGTATTTCGCATCTTCTGCACAGGTATCCTGATACTCTGAGTGGCGGAGAAAAACAGAGGGCCGCAATATCACGTGCGATCGTGTTAAATCCAGAGGTTCTCTTACTGGATGAGCCGCTCAGTGCTCTTGACGGACAGACCCGCGAGATGATGCGTGGGGAGTTAAAGCGGCTTCATATGTTGTTTCAAACCACGATTATTCATATTACCCATAATTTCTGGGAAGTATTTTCATTAGCTGATAAAGTAGCAGTAATGAATAAAGGAAAAATCGTGCAGTGTGACATCCCTGATGCAATTTTACGCAGACCGAACTGTGAATTTGTCGCTCAATTTATGGGAGGCGAAAATCTGTTTAAAGGCACGTGCAAGATAAACGGTGAATTAACCGAGATTGATGTCGATGGTACAATTATTGTCTCTTCTTCATGTGCCCCCTCCCAAGAGGTATATGTGTCCATCAGACCTGAGGATATTATCATCTCTAAAAAACCGGTTCAGACCAGTGCACGCAACATCTTTTCTGGTATCGTTACAGATGTTATTGACAGTGGGACTCTTGTGACAGTCTTTATCGATACAGGGATACAATTCAGGGTTGTTTTGACCAGACTGGGTTGGGAGGAAATGAACATTTCCTGTGGAGAAGAACTGTATATGTTGTGTAAGGCGTCTTCAGTGCATCTTTTTAGTGAATGAAATCCATTTCACCCTTAAAAGATATCCTTATTGAAAAAGAAAAAAAATAGAATAATAGGTATTATTGTGTCATCCTGGCGATGACATAACTGGTCTTTCCTTCCCTGACGGTAACCATCTGTTCCCATGGCTCATAACTCTCGAGCTCAAGCCTTACCAGATGGTCCCCGGGTGATACTGCAGAGAGTGTCATCGGACTCTGTCCGGCAAGGACGCCGTCGACAGAGAGAGTGGCAGTACCCGGGAGTGATGTTACCATCATGTAACCGGCCGAGGGAGACCAGAACTCGGGATACAGAACTGCGGTGACATAACTTGTTTTACCGCTGGTAACGGTAACACCCTGTTGCCAGTCAAAGTACCCGTCCATCGTGACCTTGACCGTATGTTCTCCTTTACTTATTCCCGGTACGACGAGTGGAGTTGTACCGACAGCTGATCCATCAACCGTTACAGCACCTCCGCGGGGGATGGAGTCGATCATGATTCCCGGTTCAGAGCCGGGTTTCTGGGTCATCCTGACATAAATTTTTGTTGTCTGTCCTGAATATACCGGAACACGGTTCTGGTAGTCCTCAAATCCGGGTCGTGTGACCTTGATCTCATAGGTGCCTTCCTGCAGGTTGCTCAATATAAATGGCACTGATTGTTTCGTCTGACCCTGTTCTAACCCGTTCAGATACACGGTTGACCACTGGGGAGCCAGTTGGATGTTAATGGATCCGGTCTCATGACCTGACGGTTCAAGTACAGCCTGTATCTCAACCGGTTTACCCGGTAACGGATACACGGTCTTTTCCCAGGGCTTATAGCCTTCAAGACTTATCCTGACCCGGTGTGCACCGTACGAAAGTCCGGTCTTTGTTACCGGTGTTATTCCGATATACTCGTCATCGATGTATACCTCTGCCCCGCCCGGAGTGGATGAGACCGATATAACACCTTCAGATCCTGGTTTCGTCACCGTGATGTAGCCGGGTTTGACGATGGTGTCAGTCCCGGTAATCTGGCTGGAAGCTGTCAGTGATACGGTATAAACCCCCTCGCCTGTGTAGGTGTGGGCCGGGTTTGCTACCATTGCCGTTCCCCCATCCCCGAAGTTCCATGCCCACATGGTGGGGGTTCCTGTTGATGTATCGGTGAACTGAACCGTAAGCGGTGCCTCCCCGGTTGTCGGGCTTCCCGAGAAGTCAGCGACGATGCCTCCCTGTTCCGTTACGGTGATGTATCCTGCTTTAACAATGGTATCAGTCCCGGTAATCTGGCTTGAGGCGGTGAGGGTAACGGTATAGATCCCGGCTTCGGTATAGGTATAATGCGGGTCAGCTACCATAGCCGTTCCCCCGTCCCCGAAGTCCCACGCCCACATGGTCGGACTTCCGGTCGAGAGATCGGTAAACTGTACGGTAAGTGGTTTCTCTCCACAGGTAGGAGTGCCTGAAAAGTCAGCGACAATACCTCCCTGTTCAATAACCGTGATATATCCCGTCTTTGTGATGGTATCAGAACCATACTGGCTTGAAGCGGTGAGGGTGACGGAATAGATCCCGGCTTCGGTGTAGGTATGGAGCGGGTCTGCTATCATGTCGGTCCCTCCGTCCCCGAAGTCCCACGCCCACATGGTTGGTCCTCCGGTCGAGAGATCGGTGAACTGCACGGTGAGCGGTTTCTCTCCATACACCGGAGTGCCCGAGAAGTCAGCGACGATTGTTCCGGTTCCGGTAACCGTGATGAACCCGGGCATCAGTGTGCTGTCAGCACCTCCGCTGTTTCCTACCTTTAAATAGACATCATAGGATCCGGTCTGTGAGTAGGTATGGACCGGGTTCTTCTCTGTTGAACTATCCCCGTCTCCGAACTTCCATAACCACCACCGGGGTGTTCCCGGGGACATATCAGTGAACTGCACGGTGAGTGGTGCGTCTCCGGTTCGAGGATCAGCAGTAAAGACCGCTGCAGGAGGAGGGACGTCACCACTGACCGAGATGTAATCCTCCATTTCAAGGGTATCGGCTCCCTGACTGTTGGTAACGGTCAGTGTTACCGTATACAGGTTGGCAGTCTCGTAAGTGTGGACCGGGTTTTGTTCAGACGAACCGGTCTCATCACCGAAATCCCAGGTCCAGCTAATCGGGCTTCCGGTTGAGAGGTCGGTAAATGAGACGGTCAGGGGAGATTTGCCCCCGGTGGGCTCTGCAGAAAATGCAGCTGTTGGTCCCCCCCCGCCATCAACGGTGATATATCCTGCCTTTACCTGGGTATCAGATCCGCTGTACTGGCTTGATGCAGTAAGAGTGACGGTGTATATTCCGGGACTTGTGTAGGTATGGAGCGGATCAGCAACCATGTCGGTTCCGCCGTCCCCGAAGTCCCACGCCCACATGGTCGGTCCTCCGGTTGAGAGGTCAGTGAACTGTACGGTAAGGGGAGCCGTT
>JAFGOM010000043.1 GCA_016926505.1 Methanospirillaceae archaeon | reverse complement strand
TTTTCACCGGACACACTGTTCAACTTGAGCGGAACGAGTGTTCAATTTGAACGGACTCACTGCTCAGATCAGGTCGGAATATACATTATATTTCTCAGCCAGGGTATACTGATATGCATCATCAAAATCGAGATGATTCTCATCCATTTTTTCGATGACAGAATAGATCGCTTCATATCTGACATGAAGGATATGGAGACCACATCTGATAATAAGATCATCAACAAATGCTTTGAATAATTCTTTTCTCCCCAATCTTGCCAGTATTACTTTAATTGAGTGAAGAGAAAAATCACTGATAACACAATTTTTCATGGGGATTCTTTTTAATAAAAGAGCGTGCTTGACAGTGGAGAGGTGTGGTATGGGATTGCACCGATATTGAGAGAACCGTGTGAAGTGGGTTCGCAGATCTTTTTTTGAATTGGTCAATGTCTTATGGGCTAAGGAAGCTGGGATGTGTTCTTCTGTGTAAAGTGGTCTTTTCCTATCACTATGAGATCATCGAATCATACCTTAATGATACTCTGTTCCTTCCTTCCTGATATTGGGTGTATGTGAGGGGAGACCACTATCATGTAGTAATAGGGATTCGCATGCAAGAAAAGACAAATCCGGTAATTACCGTATATGAACCATTCGCTGAAGTCTGGGATAATAAATACCAGAGGATAGTATGAAATGTTCAATTTGTAAGAATAGGGCCTGCGAACCGGGTACCATTACTGTCATGTAAGCGAGGATCTACAATGGTGGTAATTAGACAGGTCCCAGGACTGGTTTGCATCACCTGTGGTGAAGAATACCCGAATGAAGAGATTACCCAATCCCGGTTTTTTATTACTGAATATGATGTCAGGGCTGGCTTTAAGGTGGATATCAGGGAGTACCAGGCTGCCTGTACATATCTATGAATAACCGATTGAGTGAAAGAGATACAAACAATGCCGAAGGCGGAAGGTATCTGAGAGCCCATACGACTCTATAGTTACTTTCCAACCTATCTGAATTAACCAAGAATGATTATCATTTAATGATGTGTACCGGATCCAGAAGAATTCTGCCTCTTCGACCCCTTTTTTCGAGATGTATACCGGGAGAAGATTGACTCTGATCGTCCCGGTGCAAACTCTGGGCTGGTTCATCATTACCTATAAATTCCCTATAGATCAATTCAGTACCAAGGAAGGGATATGGACGTATCTTCACCAGGATCCATAATTATCAGTTCAGAAGCATTTTCAAGACTGAAACGGTTACAATCAGAATTTGAAGAGGTTATTGAGACTATTGAGATTCTCAATACACCCGATTTAATGGAGCAGATTCAGCGTTCAAGAGAAGATGTTCTCGCCGGAAGAATTCACTCCATTTCCAGTCCAGATGATCTCGATAGTATCTGGGAATAGCATGCAGATAGAATACACCGATGAATTTAAGAAGTCTCTTAAAAAAATTCGGGATAAAGGATTACAGGTAAAAATAAAAAAAATAGTTGAGAAGATCATTGAAAATCCAGACGTTGGTAAACCTTTACAGTATGAACTTGCAGGGATGAGGAGCGTGAGGATCCCTCCATTTAGGATATTATATGAATACACTGATGATCATCTGATCCTTCATACTTTTGAACATATAGATTCGGTATATAAATAGATCCAGTAAATGGAGAGCCTGAAATACCCCTGCGGGATCCAATTACTCATGCACATACTCTTTCCTAGTTACTATTCAGTCATCACCACCTTAAATTCGTCCTCATCATCAAAAATTTCTGAAATTTTCTTAGCCTTGAGTAAAGATTCCTCATCCTGACAGGCCATTTTTGTTTCTTCCTCCACTCGTTTCAGTTCCCTTAATATATGAGCATTGCAATATGCATGACTACAGGGATATTTGTGATATGAATCATAGAAATCATGAATCGCTATTCCCAAATAATGAGACAATACTCCAAGCGCTTCAATTCCTTCATGTTCACAACAACTAAATATCCTGTATCATGTCAGAAGGTTGGTTGAGGCTAAATGGAGCCAGCATTTTTTTAACCACATATTCCGGATCCTTACACTTAATCGGGTGAAAAACTCTGCTAATATCTAAATCCCGCTCGATTCTGACGGCTAATCCGACACTCGTTGCTGCCGGGTGCCGGATAATAATCCGAATTCCGGGAATCCCGTTTCAGAAATGCAATGCCGATATACCCTGTCACACACCTCGTACTCTGACGAGACCAGATAGAGGGTACTCATGTTTGCACAGGTAAATCCGGGTATACCGTTTTTCAGTAGATTATGAATAGACTGAATGCCTGTGCCCAATCCGCAAAATCAGGACACTCTCCTGATACCGTGAATAAATCACCCTCCAATCACCAACACGAAGTTTATACAGTCCTTTGAACTGACCTGTGAGTGGCTCTCCTGATTCCGGATTGCTGCTAAGTCTGGATTCTAACTCCTAAATTATATGTTCTCTGGAAAACCGTATCACTATTTTTCAGATCTCTAAGAACAGAACGTTTGTGTTAATCTGATATATCAAGAGCAATCCTGTATTCCTGCGAGGTTATGATATCATCATCCTTATCCTGCCTGCGGTCACGTGCAATGAAATAATCAGCATATTTCGAGATATACATCTCCATGGCCATTCTCTTGAGATATCCTCTTGAGCAATACAGGGTGTTTGCTCCATCATCAATCTGATGAGCAAGGGTATCAGGAACTCGTACGGTGATGTTTGTCGTCATTTTTTGTTTACCATGGTATCATGAGAATTAAAGTGATTCATATGCGTTCATTCTATTATCAGTTCTCACAATTTTTCGATCTTTATCGTAATGAAGATGTGAAAATGGAAATCGGGGTCTCACACGATCATTGTCCTTTCTGATACCAGTATTACTCTCTCTTTTTTGGCAAATTTCAGCATTGCCATCGGAAACGATTATGAGCGAGAAGGGCAATACCTGATGTTATGATACAAAGACGCCTCCGGGTACTGGGAATCGCACTCATCGTCCTTGTTATTCCTGCTCTTGTGTTTCTGGTCGTTCCTGTCGTTTCAGACGGGTATACCCTTGTACCGGCAAACCCTGATAGTGGTGTAACGCTCTTCTCGGTCTTTGAGAACGTTCCGTCATCAGGTGAGGTTCTCGTACGGGAGATACCGGCAGGTACGAAGTGTCTTGTCAAACGGCCGTACGGGTACGTTGAGACCTATCCTGACGAGCATCATAATTTATCGGTGATAACCTCTGCTCTTGTCAAAGATGATGACGGTGCGGTCATCGTGACCGGAAAAATACGCAATCTTGATGGCGAGCGGATTGATCTCATAGTTCTCACGTTCACGCTCTTTGACTCTGCAGGAAACCAGGTTACCAATGCATATGCAACCCTTGATTATCTTGAGCCAAAGGGGACCTGGAGTTTTATGACTGAGCCGGTAGAGAGAAAGGATGTTGCATTCTACCGGTTTGCATCGGTCTTTACCGGTTCATACTCGGGACGTTGAAGAGGGCAGATTTTAAAAAAAGCTGTGAGATACCGTGATTTTAAACTAACCTTATGAACAGGAGATATGCATTAGATACGGTACCTTCATCTAGAAAAAAACCGGAATTGATGGTTTTTATTTTTATTGAGTTGTCAACTGGATAAGAATTTCATAACATCTTCCCGGGTAATCCCTGCCTGTCTCAATATTTCGTGAAGAGTCCCGGATGGTATTTCTCTGCCCGGGTGTATGGGGACTACAACTCTTCTTCCTGTATCAGGATGATAGGAGATCTGATGACTTCCTTTTTTTCGATCACATACATACCCGGCATCTTTCAGTATGGATAAGATCTGCGTAGTTTTAAGAGGTGGCAACCGGGTCATACGATGTAATTTTTATGTGAGATTCAAGTATCCCCTCTTCTGTTGGTATCTCTTCCCCATGTGCCAGAAGACTCTCTAGATACAATTCAATTGCTTCATGAGCATTATCGATGGCAGTATCAATGGTATCTCCCCATGAAATACATCCGGGAAGAATCGGGACGATGGCAGTATAGGTTCCTTCCGGTTCCCTTTTTAGGAAAACGCTATAGTGGAGATCTCTCATCTGGATATCACCTGAATGTGTATATGGTAATGATCGGAGTGTTAAAAAGTATTCTGACCCTTTCATCATGTCTGAAGGAACGATAAACCATTTTTCCCTGTTTCCTAATTTGTATTCAGCCCATGGGGGGGGGTCATCGAATACAATCATAATTCATCAGGACAGTCCTGGTAATTTCATTCCTGGGAATTCACAGGTAAAGAAAAGAGTGGTGATGATGCAATAGTCAAAGGATCAGAGAACAACTGCCTTCTCGATAACCACGTCTGTCTGCGGTTTATCATTTCTCCCGGTCTTAGTCTTTCCGATGGCATCAACAACCTCCATCCCCTCGACAACCTTACCAAAGACAGAATGCTTGTCATCGAGGTAGTTGTTGTTGACTAGGTTGATGAAGAACTGGCTCCCCCCGGTGTTCGGGCCTGCGTTTGCCATCGAGATGGTCCCCCTGTTGTTCTTATTGCCCTTTGCGAACTCGTCTTTGATGGTGTAGCCGGGCCCGCCGGTCCCGGTTCCTTTCGGGCATCCGCCCTGGATCATGAAGTTTGGAATAACCCGGTGAAAGATGATCCCGTTGTAAAAGCCTTTCTCTACGAGTTCCTTGAAATTTCCTGCCGTTATCGGCCGGTTGGCAAGGTCGAGTTCTATCACGATGTTGCCGAGAGTGGTCTTAAGCTGCACCTTCGTGCCGGTATTCGTCGTCATCTGGTAACTGGTTGGCGCGGCAACGTAATAATTCATTCTTTTTGTATGCATCTCTTCCTGAAAGACCTGAATTTCATATATACCCGATATCGTCAGGGCAGGTTTTACTTCCCCTGATTTACGGCGAGATACCATACTATTTATATTAGTATAGGAATATGATCTTCTATATATCAATCTTAGATGCACCGATGGGGGATTACTTCCCTGAAAAACCCGGAGTGGTCACAAGGGGTTCATTCTGTCTGGTGTGTATAAAAACCGATGTACAAGGAGTGATTGAAGGAATGAAGAGAGGTATGATGAGAAAAGAAAGAGGAATCGGCATCATCGTGGCAGTCGCGATGTTTCTCTTGTTTGTCTGTTCGGTATCAGGAGCATTGAATCCGAGTTTCACAGTAGACCGGACTGCTGGAAATGTTACGGTAACACCATTTGAATTTTTAAATACATCCTGGCCGGATGAGGAAGTAACTAGTAGTACGTTATATTTTGATTATGAAAACATCAGTGGGAATAACTTAACCTGGAGGAGTTCCAATCCAAATATTACTAGGACTTATGAACAGGATGGGAATTTCACTGTTAAGTTGCTCTTAGAAAATGGAGCTCCTGAAGAATCTGCTCCGCAGTATATTCACGTCTATCCTGAAGCAGATTTCGATAGGAATTGTACCGGATTCACCGGCGTGGCAACCGGACATGATGTAGAATTTACGAATGAGTCAATATTGTTCCATCCTGATGTATTTAACTGGGACTTCCGTGATGGTACAAATATTACTACTGAGGACGCTATTCATCATTGGACTTCCTCTGGAATATACGACATAAATTTCACGGTGGTTAATGACGCAGATGGAGGTCATCTCCAGGATTCAATTTTTGAGACGATCTATGTCTATGATAAACCGGTAGCAACCTTCAATATCACACCCCCTGCAGGTTCTGGTGTTCCAGTAGGAACAGCAACAGATGATGACGGTTGGGGCAACTTCACTCAGACAACCTTTACGCTGCATGATCATAGTACTGATGAGGGAAGTGCTCCACAGTACGAATGGTATGTCTATCCAAATGGAACCCCAATGGGGACCACTCCTGGTCTGGGTACAAAGAATCAGGATGTACTTCTAGGATATTTTGACTATGATGGTGAGTACAATGTCACCCACTATGTCAACAATACCACACTCTGTGGTGGATTATCTGATCCGGTAACACACAAGATCTATCTGACACCGTACGCCAACTTTACGTATAATACCTCTACAAATGTGGCGGTAGGACAACACATCCTGTTTACCAATACAAGTTCGATCGGTTCAACGAGTCCTGGTTCATTAGACTGGATTTTTGAATTTGGAGATCCGGCAACATCATCGGATGAGAGTCTGATCGTCAATGTAACAACTACAGGAACTGGCGTTGCATCACTCAATATCACCAACACCACATCTCACCTGTTTGGAATCAGGAATGTGACCTTCACAGCAGTGGATATTCCATACTTCTCCTTTAATAATACCACCCTCCTTGAGGGAGTCATGCCGCTTAATGTAACATTTCTTGCAGATGATAAAGGAACTACTGCTATAGACACCTGGTCATGGAATTTTGGAGACACCGTCTCTGGAACAGGACAGAATCCGACACACGAGTATGCAGCAGCAGGAACGTACACAGTAACCCTGACCGGGGAAAACCAAACCTATGATGGTGCAGTCAATTCAACTCAAAAAATATATAACCTCACCGCAAAACAGGGTCTTTCCGTTAGTTTTAATGGTTCACCACGGCTTGGAGTTTACGATCTCAATGTCACATTTAATCCTACGGTTACCGGTGACGGACCGATAACATCCTGCTTCTGGCAGTTTGGTGATGGAGACACCGAGACCACTTCCGGAGTGCAACCGGTAACCCATGAGTACACCGGGCCGCTTGATTATGCAACGTATTATACGGTAAATCTCACTGCAACATCGCCGTATGATGTAGAGTCGCATCATGAGGATCACTATATCTATGTAGGCATACCGGTTACTGCCAACTTTACTCATAACTATGTACCTGCGGTTCCACCGGTAACAGTTACGTTTACTGATACTTCTACCGGAAGCGGTATTGATGGAAGAAGCTGGACCTTTGCCGGTGGTGATCCCGCGACATCCACGGCACGGATTGTGAATGTTGAATATCAGACTGGTGGTATCTACACGATAAACCTGACAGCCAATAACTCAACATTTAATGACAGTGATTCAGTCCAACGCACACTTGAAATTTATAATATCACAGCACCCACTGCATCCTTTACCATGACACCGGATAGGGGAATTGCACCAGCTATCATCAGTTTTAATGGCTCTTCATCTACCGGCACCCCGCCGCTCACCTATGCCTGGACCTTTGGTGATCAGAGCGGAAGCAACCCCGGGACAGTACAGACGACACATACCTATGCCAATCCGGGGACCTATTACCCGACGCTCACTGTGACCAATGCCTACGGTCAGGATGCTTCGGCACTGCCGATCTCAATCGGCCAGACTATCGATGCTGATTTCAGTTATGTTATTGTTCCCCTGTCAGATGGTCAGTGGCCGGTGAACTTTACCGATGAATCAACCGGTTCGGTTGATACCTGGTTCTGGCAGTTTGGGGACGGGTATAGTTCAACTCAGCAGCATCCCCAGCACATCTACTATGATACTGCTAACTTCACCGTAACGCTCACGGCATCAAGTTCGTATTACGGGATATCAGATCAGAAACAAAGATCGGTTGTCATCGAGAAGAAACCCTATGCCCAGTTCACGGTAAGCCCGGATCCCCCAATTGGAGAGACCCCGCTCACCCTGACGTTTACAGATACATCTGCCAACAATCCAACGGCATGGTTCTGGAACTTTGGTGATGGTGAGACATCCAACATTCAGTTCCCAATCCATACCTATACCCGTTCAGGCCCATTCAACGTCACTTTGACAGCGATAAACGAATACGGGACTGATACCTCTCCGGCAACCCCGGTATATCCCTATGAACGACTCGTAGCAGCGTTTACCGCAAACCCGATGACTGGTGTTAAACCACTCGATGTAACCTTTACCGATACCTCACTGGGAAATCCCGGCAGATGGGAATGGGAATTTGGAGACCAGAGTGGCTTTACCGGCCAGAATCCACCGGTTCACACTTATTCAACCCAGGGACAGTACGTAGTCAATCTAACGGTATACAAGGACAATTACCTGACCGATGCAATTAACACCCTTAATGCACTTGGGATTGAGTCCATATCCATTGAGCAGGCATTGGAGGATACCACGTCAAGGACGATCACGGTCACCGAGACTGCCCCACCGGTTGTTACCTTCATTGCAACAACCCCGATAACCGGCGCAGCACCCCTGACTGTCTCATTCCAGGATACGACTGATCCCGCTCAATTCAAACCGATAGAATGGCTCTGGGAGTTCGGAGACGGGGCAATGTCAACCCAGCAGAACCCGACCCACACCTACGAGAAACCTGGTATGTACACAGTTGTATTAAGCGTCAAGAACGCAGCAGGCATCAGCAGGGCAGCAAACCCGGTCTATATCGCTGTGACTGAGGCCGGTGGTTCCTTTGGGGTAGCAGAAGCAGAACTGACAGAAGAGAACTCTCCTGCAGAAGAACCGGTTGCTGAAGAAGAAACCACAACCGATGAAGAACCGGATATCCCTGCAGAAGGGTAAGAAACCGGGTTATCCCGATTTTTTTTTATTTTTTACTCCGATATTAATAATTTTCAGACCTTTTTCATTTTTTGATTCATCGGTACCCATTCCCAACCTCATTTATCCTCCTCCTGTTTCATTGAGGCAGGTTTTCCATATGGTGACTCAATTGGGCAATAAATGTGCGCTTTTCGTTGCAATGATAGTTTTTGGATAGCAAAAGGAGCATAAAGACTGGTTTACCATATGAATAAAGAACTGTTTTTGCCCTGACAATAGCGCCACATTTCTGTGATATTTCCATATCTATATATACCATAACTAATATAACGCTGAATAACTCCCATTGCAAAGACACGACATGAAAGGTATGCGTCAGTGAATCTGACCGCTTATCACCATTAAAAATGAGGGGGATGTCAAGGACATGAAAAGGATACGATTGGAAACCATAATTGCAGCGGTACTACTGGTAACGCTGCTTGTTCCCGGGATGGTGTATGCCCAGCAGGGAACCATCTACGTGAACAGTACACCTGCCGGTGCAGAGATTTACGCAACAACAGAACCCGGCGAGGCAAACCTTACGGTTGACGAACTTATTGGAATTACTCCGAAACAGTTCTTCCTCGAGCCTGGAACCTGGACGATTTATCTCAAGAAGTACGGGTACGGGACCTGGTGGACTGAGATCGCGGTTACACCGTCAACCAATGTTGATCTGGGTAATGGAAATCCCATCTCACTTCCGGAAACGGATGCCATGTATGGGGCACTTCATGTCTCAACTGATCCACCTGGAGCTGATATTACGCTGAGTTTAGCTTCGAAGGCTGGAATGCTGGTTGCATATCAGAGTGAGGTACATGGTAAGACCCCGCTCTCCTTAGAGTCATTGCCGCCCGGAGATTACGTTTATGATATCGAGAAAGAAGGCTATAAAAAGGCTCACGACTGGTTCACAGTAGAAGCTGGCAAGGTGACCGAGCGGAACATACCGCTCGAAGCAGATAAACAATATATCACGACACAGTTCAAGTCAATGCCTGCAGGAGCTGATGTCATACTGATTGGCGGTTCATGGGACGGTTTCTTATCTGATACTGTCTTTACACCCGATTCCGTGGCAGTCATTTCAGACGCAGTGCAGAATGCGGGCACCCAGGAAGAAGCACAAGCCTCTGTATCATCAATCATGCCGGATGCAGGTTTAATTGTCTCCGAGATTGGACAGACTCCCTGCGAGATGGAACTGGGTGATGGTGATTACATGTATCTCATGGGAAAGGACGGGTATGAATCTGCAATGGATGTGTTTGAGATTGACGTCGAGACATCACCGGATCCTTTCGTTATTAACGAGACCCTTGAGAAATCCACCGAGTACATTGATGTCTACTTCGAGACCGTGGTCAATGCTACCGGAGCGGATCTGCCGGGTATTGAGATGTATGTAGATGACGGATACGAGGGAACAACCCCCGGCTGGGCATCACTACCAAACCCGGCTCTCGTTGATGTGGTCTTTACCTCATTGCCGGTCTGGCAGAACAAGACCGTCTCCGTGGATACAAGCATGTTTACCGGCAGGCCCTCAAAATGGGGAGTCCCGATCCGGATGGACCGGATGCAGTATACCATAACCGTCTCACCCGGTCCTCATATCGTGATAACACCGGGAACCCAGACCTATGAATCTGAATCCAGCCAGAAGTTCATCATCTCAACTGATGACGATTCCTACGAGATCAGTGAGATATCCCTTGACGGGCAGCCGATCATTCTGCCACCCCCATATACCACCGTTACCAATCATACCATCCAGAATATCCTTGCTGACCATACTCTCTCTGCGAATGCCCGGTTAAAGACCTGGTATGTATCTGCCATTGCCGGTAAGGGTGGCAACATCACTCCGTATGAACCAAACCCCTACCCGGTTACCCACGGAGATGACAGTCCGGTCTATATGGTCACCCCGTATGACGATTATACCATCAAGTCTGTTAAGATGGATGGTGTCAGTAAACCAATCTCTGATATCGGATATCAGTTTTTTAATGTCGTAACAAACCACACGATCGAGGCAGAGTTCAGGCCGACCCATGTGACAGTCACACCTCTTGCAGGTCCGGGTGGCAACATCACCCCCGATACCCCTGTGGTTATCCCCTATAACAGTCCATCCGGTCAGTTCTGTGCCACTGCCGATCCCGGATACACACTTCTCGAGTTCAACTGGAGTTATACCGAAGACCTTGAGGCACTCGGATTAAATGATCCCTGTACCAGCCATGCGAACGTGACGCAGAATATGACGGTGACTGCCCTCTTTACAAAACTACAGTATCTGCTCACCGCAGATGCATCCGAGGGAGGCACTATTGAACCGGAGGAGGCCATCGTTGACTATGGTGACTGCCAGGCCTTTACCATGACTCCTGATACCGGTCAGTCCTTGGTTGACCTCACTGACAACAGCGTATCGGTTATCGATGAAGTGGTAGACAACACCTATACCATTGATCCGGTTACCGAAGACCACACGCTCTATGCGACCTTTTCAGGTGAGGAGTTCACCATCACGGCCACTGCCGGATCCGGGGGATCGATAGACCCTCAGGGTGAGGTGAAGGTTCCCTATGGTGGCGACCAGGCCTTCACCGTGACCGCAGATACCGCTTTTGTTATCTCTGACATCATCATCGGCGGCACCGAACATTACGGCCCACAGGCAAGTCCTTATACCTATACCTTCACTGATGTTCTGGCAGACTCAAGTATTGAGGCTGTCTTCTCACAGGTTGTCTATACCATCACCCCGACAGCAGGAGTTGGCGGAACGATAGATCCGGCAAGCATCCAGCAGGTTGATGCCGGAGAGGACTGCAGTTTCGTTATCACTGCAGACGGCTGCCATACCATCGGAGATATTATCGTGGACAGCGTATCCCGTGGTCCGCAGATAAGTCCGAACACTACGGTCTTTGAGAATGTAATGGCAGACCACACCATAGAGGCGGTCTTTCATACCAAGACCTTCACCATAACCTCAAGTGTCCGGGCTCCCGGTGGTGGAACCATCTCACCTCTCGGTGTAACAGAAGTATACTGCAACGAGAACCAGACCTACACGATGACTCCGAACCCGGGTAATGCGGTCCTTGATGTTATCGTGGACGGGCAGTCAGTCGGTCCGGTTAGTGAGTACACCTTCTATTATGTCAACGCAAACGGTCACACGATAGAAGCAGTCTTCATCCTCCCTCCTGACCCTGATTTCTCGGCAAACATAACGAAGGTTCCCCCGAACTACCCGGTCCAGTTCTATGACCTGACCAAGAACAACCCGGTCGCCTGGTACTGGCAGTTTGGGGATCTCCAGTTCTCAAACCTCCAGGAACCGATCCATTACTACACCGAGACCGGATTTTATAACGTGACGCTGACGGCATTTAACGAGGCAGCTCCCGTATCTTCCGGTGGTGTCTCGGTCACCAAGAACAACTTCATCGAGGTGACCAACGATCCCATCGCCCGGTTTATTGCCGAACCCGTCGGTGGATACACGCCCCCGGGATTTGGTGTGAACTTTACTGATATGTCTCTTGGCGGTCCGCTCATCTACAGCTGGAACTTTGGCGACAACTCACCCTTCTCGTATGCAAAGAACCCGGTTCACACCTATACGACCCCGGGTGTATACCAGGTTACCCTTCAGGTTCAGAAACCAAACGTAGGTTATGACTATGCATATGAGACAATAACGGTCCTCCAGGAACCGGTTGCAGACTTTTCAGCCCACCCGGTATCAGGAAGGTATCCGTTGCAGGTTCACTTCGTTGATGAATCTGAAGGATTCCCGTCATCATGGTTATGGGACTTTGGAGACGGACAGGGTTCATTTGAAGCAAACCCGTCGCATGTATACCATACTCCCGGCCGGTATAACATCACCCTTGCCATCAAGAACTATGAAGGTGAGGATATGATAACAAAGAAGGAGTACATCGAGGTACGCTGATCGTTTTTTGGGATACCCCGGAAAACATTCTCTTTTTATATTCCATGTCCCCAGATGATGGATGGTCCGGGAAACCCGGGTTGGGAATCGGTATCCTTGCAATCCATCTCATCTTTCTTTTCGGTATTGTCTGTGTGTCCGGAGCAGTGAACCCGGACGTTTTGATACCATCAAATCTTTTCCCTGATATCCCGATCGGGATCGATTCTCAATCAGAAGATTCTTTTAATGCCTCTCTCTCTACCGGGAATGTGACCGGAACCGATCTCCTGATAAATCCGCTCTCAACCATCTGGATACGGCAGGGGGATGATATCTTTCTTGGTGAACAGGATCTGGATGTAGCCAACGCCCTCGGACCAAGTCGCCAGATTGCCTGGTGGCCCGGAGGAGGTAATCCGGATGGCACGGATCCGGATATGATCCTCAGGATAACCAGTATGCAGACCTTTGACGTGGATCCTGCAGTTTTTGGCAACAGAACCGGAGCCTGGTACCGGTGGGAAGAAGAGAACAAGGGCATTGCATTCTATATCAGGGATCCTGCAATCGATCTGCGGATCATGGATACCACTTCCGGGTCTGATGTTACCGAAGGCCAGGCTATTGCAGGAGATATCCTCAATTTCTGTATCGATACCAATCTCTACCCGATAGCAGGCAGGGTTAATTATAACCCCAATTATGACGGCCCTTTCCGTATCGACCTCCGATACGAGGACGGCGAGTCGTTTGAGAGCCTCTGGGGTAAGGATGGCATCCTCTATTCCCTGCATGACCTTACCGTGCAGTCACAGCCGTGGTATTTTATCGGAACACGGGACGGTCATACCGTTGCTCCGTCTGATAACGGCTGGGACACGGGAGCGACTTATGGTGTCCCGCTCTACAAAACCGGCAGGTACGCTGTGCGGGCTGAGTGTAATAATAACGATATGCTGGAAGAGTACCGGACACCAGACGGTTCTGTCTATGTAGGAAAGACCGTATCCCCGATTCGTTACTTCTCGATGGCTGCTGATCCGTTGACGGTCAATGTATCGCCGCCGTCTGTTATACCGGGTGAGAAGGTGCTGGTGCGGCTATCAGGGGTTCCTGATACCACGTATTACCTCTGGATGAAAAAGACCCGGTCCATGTCTGGTCTTGAGGGAGACCAGCCACCGTTTATCATCATGCCCCAGGCAGGTCTTATGCAGGATCCTATCCCGGGCCCGTACACAATCGGTTCATACCGGTACGACGGGGGATTAGGCCTTACCATCAGGGATGATGTTCCCTTCAGACCTGATAACGGAATAGGGTATTACGCCACGGTAACAACAGACAGTACCGGTGAGCGGACATTCTCTCTCTCCACATCTCGTGCAACGGCGCAGCGGAATTACCAGGTACATGCAGAACGGCTGACCGGGGTCGGTTACACAACGGCTGACGCTGACCTGTCGGTTGCAAAAGGTTCGGTGACAATTCAAGCCGATGGTGATGGAAGTTACTATCTCGGGGAGAAAGTTCTCTTATCTGGGATGAATGCTGCATCGGCCACGACCTATCTCTTTATCGCGGGGGGAAATCTTCCGGTCTCCGGCGGCAGGCTGACCGATCCCTACATCCCGGTCAGAAACGGTGTTCCTGAATCATTTATTACGGCCCCGGTATCGCCTGATAAAACATGGGAATACTCCTGGAGTACCGCCTACACGAAACTCCCCAAAGGCCGGTATACACTTTATGCCGTATCAGATCCTGCTGACCGGAACAACCTTGCCGGAACCTCCTACGGTCAGGTCCAGATTACCATCGAGGGGGGTGAGATGACGGCACAGGCAGACAGGGATACGATACCCTTGGGAGAAGACCTCACCCTTACCGGGACGAATATGGAATCAGGTACCACGTACCTGTACCTGAAAGGAGAGAATCTCGCTGAAAACGGGGTAATGCTCGGGAATCCGGCCATTCCGGCTATCAGCGGCGATCCTGCCACCTTCACGACGGTTCCTGTTTATATCGATGAGACCTGGCAGTACACCTGGAAGACCGGTTCTCTCTCTCTTGCTCCCGGTCTGTATACTATCTATGCAGCATCGGGTCCGTATGCATATGATATGCTGGATGCCGGTGCACACGCCACGGTTCCCATTGTAATAACAGAGCGGGAAGGTGTCCGGCTGACTACCAATTCCGCCGAGGTTCCTGCCGGTTCTCCCTTTTCGGTTACGGTTCACGCAGAACCATACGAGGAGTTCTATATCTGGCTTTTTGGAACCGGTTCTATGAGTGGAGCTGCCGGGGATCAGCCCCCGCTCATGCAGTATGGTCAGAGCAATGTCTTTCAGGATCCGGAAGGCGGCCCGTATCTCATCGGTGAGTACCAGTACAAGGGCGGGGGATATGGGACCATCAGGAGTGATATACCCCCGGGTCCGTACGAAGGCGTCCGGTACTATGCACGGGTGGTGACTGACAACGAAGGTCTGTGTGAGTTACGTTTCCAGACAAGTGAGGCAACAAAGGAGGGAACGTACGTGATATATGCCGAGAGGATGAAAGAAGGAGAGGTGGTATCAGATACCCTTTCCGTTTGTGTGAAACGGGAAGGAGACTTTCTTTCACTGTACCCCGGCTGGAACCTCGTATCGATCCCTGCGATCCTTGCAGAGGGGCACAATACTGCCTCGATATTCTCAGGAGTTCCGACTGCAGGTCACTCTCTCTGGCGGTATGACCCGGACGATTCATACGGTTTTGTTTCGGTACAGGATTCGGATCCCATTGCGCTCCTTGAGGGGTACTGGATATACGCATCGTATGAGGTCACTGTTCCCCTTATCTATGCACAGGATACCGGTGCAACTGCTACAAAATACCTGTTCTCCGGCTGGAACCTCATCGGGTACGGTTCTATCGTGCCAATGCCGGCAGCAACCGCCCTTTCATCAATACAGGATGTATGGAGCACCTGTATCGGATTTTCGGGCAGTGACCAGCGGTATGATACCGCCATCCTCAAAGGGGGAACCGGGGAGTTTTCAGACTCACGCATGCTCTCTCCCGGACGAGGATACTGGCTTTTTATGAATCATCCCGGTACATTACAGGTAGGTGGATGAAACTCTCCCCGTGATTCGGCCCTGAAAACCGGTATGAAAGATAAATCTTTATTTGTAGGAAGGGAAGATTCGGCAGGTTCTTTTAAAAAACCATCCGGAATGGTCTGATCCCGGATACATTACATTTCTCATCAATTACTCCCCATTCAGTCTCTCTGAAAGCCGTTTTATCCGGTCACGGAGCTGAATTGCCTCCTCAAAATCAAGCCGGAACGCAGCTGCTTTCATCTCTGCCTCAAGATCAATGAGCATCTCGGGAATAGAGGATTTCGGCACCGCCCTCTCATCGGTCAGTTCAACCTGCTGATCCTGCACCGGTTTTTTAATCGTTGCAGGGATGATGCCATGTTCTGCATTGTAGGCAATCTGGGCGTTTCTCCTCCGTTCCGTCTCGCGTAATGCATCCTGCATGGAACCGGTAACAGAATCTGCATATAATACCACGTGTGCACGAACATTTCGTGCTGCACGACCGATAATCTGGATAAGGCTGCGTGCATCCCGTAAAAACCCCTCTTTGTCAGCATCAAGAATACCGATAAACCCCACCTCCGGGATATCAAGACCCTCCCGAAGGAGGTTAATCCCGACAAGCACGTCAAAGGTCCCCAGACGCAACTGCCTGATTATCTCGGTCCGCTGAAGCGTATCAATATCAGAGTGCAGGTACCGGGTTGCTATTCCCTGGCCTGCAAGGTACTCGGTCAGTTCCTCGGCAAGACGCTTGGTAAGGGTTGTCACGAGAATACGATCTCCCTGTGCTATTGTCTCTTTAATCTCCCGGCAGAGATCTTCTATCTGTCCTTCTATTGGTCGTACCATGACCCGGGGGTCCACAAGCCCGGTCGGCCTGATGATCTGCTCTACCTTCTGCGTTGAATGTTCTGCTTCGTATGGTCCCGGTGTGGCAGATACAAAGATAACATGTGAGAGGTACTGTTCAAACTCAGAGAACTGGAGTGGCCGGTTGTCAAACGCTGACGGGAGACGGAACCCGTATTCAACCAGCGGAACTTTTCGGGAATGGTCGCCCCGGTACATCCCGTGTACCTGTGGGATGGTCTGGTGAGACTCATCGATAAAGACCAGGAAATCTTTTGGGAAGTAATCAAGCAGGCAATACGGTTTCTGACCCGGTTTTCTCCCGTCAAGATGGCGGGAGTAGTTCTCTATTCCCTTGCAGCTCCCGGTCTCCCGGATCATCTCGATATCAAAAAGAGTACGTTGTTTTAACCGGTGAGCCTCCATCATCCCAAGATCTAAAAGACGGTGATCCAGTTCCTCGAGGATTCCCTTAATTGCCCGCTCCTTCTCGTCTTCCGGGATAATATAATGGCGTGCCGGGTACAGGTAGATATGGCGTAGTCTCCCGGTGGCGGTACCGGTTGTCCGGGCGACCTCGTTTATCCGTTCGATCTCGTTCCCAAAAAGTTCAATCCTGATGATGTTCTGATAATAACTGGGAACGATATCGATGGTATCTCCCTTGACCCGGAACCTGCCCGGTGCAAGTTCGATATCATTCCTCTCGTAGAGATTATCCACCAGACGCCTGATGATCTCATCGCGCCGGATCTGCTGTCCTACACCCATATCAAAACCCATATTTTTGTAGGTATCAGGACTTCCCAGGCCGTAGATGCATGATACTGATGCAATAACAATGACATCGCGACGTGAGAGGAGTGAAGCGGTAGCCGAGAGACGCATCATCTCGATCTTGGGATTAATCTGGGCATCCTTCTCGATGTACTGGTCTCGAGCCGGGATGTAACTCTCAGGCTGGTAATAATCATAATACGAGACAAAGTACTCCACCCGGTTATTCGGGAAGAACTCTGAGAACTCGTGGTGCAACTGGGCTGCAAGGGTCTTGTTGTGTGCGATAACGAGCGTGGGCATCCTGACAGCCTCGATTACATTGGCCATCGTAAAGGTCTTGCCTGATCCGGTAACCCCGAGCAGGGTCTGCATCGCCATACCGCCCTTCAATCCGGCAACGAGTTGTGCAATAGCCTCCGGCTGCGAACCGGCCGGAGCAAAACCTGCCTGCAATGAGAACACTGTCATGATTTTACCATAAATCCCGGGGTTTTATTACCGGAAATATCCGACATTGCAACAGCATCTGATCGGGGCACAAAGATAGACTTCATGATTATCCGTCTGACGGTTTTCCTGCAAAATTTCGTGTTATATTGTTTATCGTTCTCTGTGAGAGAATCTGATCCTAATAATACTGCCCCATGTCTGAACGAACCGATATATGAGATACAAACGATATACAAAACGGAAAATAGACTTGCTAATTTTTTCCAGGGTAGAGAGTAAAGAATATGACATTTGCAATTTAGGGTACGAGTAGTATTGCTAACGGATCGGTACTCCGGGGAATGGAAACGGGAATTATCGCCGAGAATAATGCAATTACAGAGAGTGAACTGATGGGAACTGAAGAAAGAAAATGAGAGTTTGGTATCGACGGGAATGGGATATAATCTCATATGATATCAGTGATATTTGGAAGATGGTTGAATGGTTTGATGTGTCCGTTAAGATATTTCTGAATAAACTCCATAATGCCTGTAAATTGATTGAAAATGGTTTTCAGATAGGAAAAGAATCGCGTATCTCTTTTTTCCTCTCCCTAGCTTCTTTCTCTCGTTGAATCTCATCATCTCTTATCTTTACGATAAAAACCTTATAATCAGGTAAGGTATTGATGATAACATCCCAAATTATCTCATAATCAATCTGGAAATATCCATGTGCCACCACATCACGAAGTCCTGCTATTCTTCTCCAGGGGACCATTGGATAGCGTTCTTTTAGATGAACGGAAATATTCTTGGTTGCCTCTCCAACGATCTCAAAATTCCGAATAACGGCATCTTTTCTTCTTCTATCTCTATTAAAATTATGAAATGTCAATCCCTCTGTATCTTCCTCAATATTGTGGATTGCATCAATAATATCATCAAGAAATTGGAGTTGGGTTCTAGACATAAACTATCTCATGAAAAATATAAGGTTTATACCTGGGTTTAACAGAATCCATCATTACCAGATCGACTTTTCTCTCAAATAAATCCTCAAGATAAAATTTACAATCCATGAAATTTTTAAAAGATTTCTCATCTTTTCGAAATGAAACCAGGACATCCACGTCACTATCCTGATCTTCTTCTCCCCGAACACATGAGCCAAATATCCCAATCTTCTCAACACCATATTTTTTTTTCAGAATGGGTTTTTGTTCCTGGAGCAATTCGATTATGTTCATAGATTGTAGTATGGTATTCATATACCTGCTCTTAAGTCTGTGGTTATTGAAATCTGATTCCTAATTATACTATTCTTTTGAAGTTATGTACGGGAAACCAGATGATTATTCCTCAAAATAATCCAGGTCAATTCTCTTGACAATATACCGTGATTCCTCAGATACCCCAACATTATGATCAATCATATACTCTGTTAATGCCTCTTTGTCAATCAGTACAACCTTTTGTTCAATTCGCTGAACATATTCCCATGCCTCTCTCGAAAATTGGGAAGTTGTTATAAATACCCCTTTTCGTGCCCGGTTGCCTGCCAGACTACCTACAAAAGCTTGTATTTCCGGTCTGCCAACAGTATTCTGCCACCTTTTAGCCTGGATGCATACCGTATCCAATCCCAATTTGTCCTCCTTAATGATCCCATCAATCCCATCATCACCGGATCTTCCGACTCTCTCTCCTGCCTCACTTCTTGATCCACCATAACCCATCGCAACCAGAAGATCAATGACCAGTCTCTCAAAAAACTCCGGAGAACTATTCATAACCTGAGATAATAGTTCATGAGCCAGTTTGCTTTGAATATCCTGATAACTTTTTTCCAGTGTCTCCTGCGGGGTCTGATCATTTTCTCTCATATCTGAATCATCATCGAAATGTGATTGGTTATCAGTTCGAAATTCTTTAAATTCTAAAAATTCCGGAAATTGTTTCAAAAAATTTTGATTAATATGATCAGGATTATGACTGAGTACTGATACACCACGTTCAGTAATTTGTACCTTCCCTCTTGATGGGGTAATCAGTAATCCGGCTTTCTTCAGATATGTCTTTGCCCATCCAACCCGGTTATGAAAGGTTGATTGTACTCCGCTGGGTAATTTCTGGTTTAATTCTTCTTCAGTCAGATTGAATGAAGAAGCAATCTGGCTGTATATCTCCTGAATGGAGTGTTCTTTTCCGTCTTTTAAGGTTAACAGGAGTGGAAGCATGAATGTCTGATAATCGGGAATCGCCATGGTATTATTGGATATTTATTTCTAGGCCTGATAAGCTAGTCGATGTGAGTCTTTGTTTCTTAAATTCAATACGAATATATTACCCGGCATTTCATTTAGGATAGGCTCATAGTGAGCCAGAGCAGCTAACCTCGAGTTACAGAACCAGGAGAGTAAGAGATGAGTCTGGGCAAAAAATACACTTCATTTTTTCGCAAGGTTGAAACGTAAATCAGATAGTCCGGGGAAGTTCGGAAAGGAGATTAATGGTCTGGCAACTGTTCAATTACGGGAGGAATCCATTAGATACGAATTGAGACGGTTAAAATTTTTTCTCTAACATTACTCACGGTTTTACATTTATCTAATCTTATTTACTCATTTTTTCTGTGCAAAAGTCCCCTTTTCCCACGGAATTTTGGTAAATATGATATAATGCCTGAAAGAAGCACTCTCTCTATCTTTTATGGATCATCTTCTTTCTTGTCTGCCGCTGGTAGGTGATTGCAAACCGGTGTGCTTCATCCCGGATCTCCTGGACAAGGAGACAAGCAGGTGCATCACGGGGTATGGGCAGTGGCAGCCGCCTGCCCGGGCGGTATATCTCCTCGTTTCGTTTCGCAATTGATATGAGCGGGATGGAAACCTCTAACTTTTCCAGTTCCAATTCTGCAGCCCTGAGTTGTCCGGTTCCGCCATCCACAATGATAAGATCCGGAAGTGTCTCTTCCTCGCGAATGAGCCGGCGGTACCGCCTTCTTACAAGTTCAGCAATACCTGCGGGATCATCGATACCTGTTGTCTCCCGTAATGCGAACCGCCGGTAATTCCTCTTGTCAGGCTTTCCTCCTGTAAACCTGACCATGGATCCGACCATCCCTGTTCCGGAAAGATGGGACACATCAAAACACTCGATAATCGCAGGGATATCCGGCAGATCCAGTGCTTCTTTGAGTTCGATAAGCCGGTTGTATTTCGAGAGAAGCAAAGATTCGATATTTTTGGTTACAAGCCGGAGCAGATGCATCTTCTCGCCCTGTTTCGGAACCGTAACCTGTACCTTCGTTCCCCGTACGTACGAGAGATAGGATGACATCGACTCATCGAGGGGCAGGTGAGGGATGATAACTTCCCGTGGAGGTATGGTATCCCCGTAATACTGCACGAGAAACTCGTCAAAGAAATTCGGGGTTTCGGGAAAGACAAATTCTTCTTTCCCTGAAAGTGTTCCCTTCTCAACCCGGAAAAGAAGGAGATACACAATCCCGTCTAAAACGAGATAATTGATGATATGTTCATCTTCATTATGCTGTCGCAGGATATGCTGGCGATCGGTCAGCCGGGTGATAGCGGCTATCTGGTTGCGAATCTCCATCGCCCGTTCATAATCAAGGGCTGCGGATGCCTTCTCCATCTCATTCTGCAGATCCCGTAACAGTTCCTTGTTCTTTCCGGAAAGGAGCATCTCAGCAGATCTGACCCTGATTCGGTACTCCTCAGGGGTGATAAGCCCCTGGCACGGGGCTGCACACCGGCCGATGTGGTACCGGAGACACGGACGTTTCTTCATCCTGCGACATGACCTGAGCAAAAAGGTCTTTTTTATCACCTGTAGTACATGATCCCGCTCTGCGGCAGAGACAAAAGGGCCATATAGCGTCCCTTTCCTTTTTCCTCCCCGGTAGCGTGCAATGCCGATAGACGGGTACTCATCGTCAGAGATTGAGATAAATGCATAACTCTTGGCATCCTTGAGATCGATGTTAAACCGGGGCTGGTGTTTCTTAATAAGGGTATTCTCGAGTATTAGTGCCTCAACCTCGGTATTGGTTACAATAACATCAATATCATTAATAGCGGCAACCAGTACGGTGGTCTTGGCATCATGACTATGCTTTCCAAAATAGGATTTGACCCGTTTTTTCAGATTTTTCGCTTTCCCGATGTAGATAATTATCCCTGCAGTATCCAGAAAAAGGTAACAACCGGGATCATCAGGAATTAAGGATATATCCATCATTGCATTATCTATGTTATTGCATTTCCAGAGAAGGAATCCATCTCAAAAGGGAGGAATGACCGGTGAAATTTTATCTCATCATGAGACGGTATTCCCCTCATCTCCGGGTCCGTTCAGTATCTTTTTCAGGAATGTTCCGGTATAACTGAAAGAGCAGTCGGCAACCATCTCGGGAGTTCCGGAAACAATCACCTCGCCACCCTTATCACCCCCCTCAGGACCAAGATCGATGATATAATCAGCTGATTTAATGACATCAAGGTTATGTTCGATAACAATAACGGTGTTCCCCTTATCTACCAAATCCGATAATACTGCGATGAGTTTTGCGACATCATGGAAATGAAGACCGGTGGTAGGTTCATCCAGTAGATACACGGTCCTGCCTGTAGCCCGTTTTGAGAGTTCCCGACTGAGTTTTATCCGTTGCGCTTCTCCTCCCGAGAGAGTTGTTGCACTCTGTCCGAGTTTGATGTAACCAAGCCCGACGGCAGAGAGTGTCTGTAGTTTACGCTGCACTGAGGGGATATGAGAAAAAAGTTCCTCTGCCTCGTCAACACTCATTTTCAGGACATCAGAGATACTCTTTCCTTTGTACAGTACCTCCCGGGTTTCGTTGTTATACCGTGTTCCTTTACACTCTTCACACTCAATATAGACATCAGGCAGGAAGTTCATCTCTATCTTTATCACACCGTCTCCCTGGCAGGCTTCACATCTCCCTCCCTTTACATTAAATGAGAACCGACCTGCCTTGTATCCACGCATTTTCGCATCCCTGGTTTCGGCAAAGAGCTGACGTATCTCGTCAAATACCTTGGTATAGGTAGCCGGGTTGGACCGTGGTGTCCGCCCGATTGGTGACTGATCAATGACAATCACCTTGTCGATGATATCATCAAGAACAAGGCTTTCGAATTTCCCCGGGGTGACCCGGGTGTTGTGAATCTGCCTCTGAAGTGCCGGGTACAGGGTGTCATAGATAAGGGTTGACTTTCCTGATCCTGAAACCCCGGTGACGAGCGTCAGGGTTCCGACAGGTATCTGGACCGTGATATCTTTCAGGTTGTTCTCCGAGCAGCCGGTTATGGTAATAAAACGCTCGAAAGTCCTTCTCTTCTCAGGAATCCTGATCGCCATCTTTCCTGCAAGGTACTGTCCGGTAAGCGATCTGCTGTCTGCCATGATCTCTGGAGGTGTTCCCTGTGCAACGATCTCGCCCCCGGCAAGACCGGCTCCGGGTCCCATATCAATGACATAATCTGCGCTCCGTATCGTGTCCTCGTCATGCTCAACGACGATTAACGTATTGCCAAGATCCCGCAACTGCTGAAGTGTTGTTATGAGCTTGTTATTATCACGCTGATGCAGTCCGATGGAAGGTTCATCAAGGACATACAAGACCCCCATCAGGTTTGATCCGATCTGGGTTGCAAGCCTGATTCGCTGTGCTTCTCCCCCTGAAAGGGTTCCGGCAGTCCGTGAGAGGGTCAGGTAGGAAAGTCCCACCCTCTCTAAGAAACTCAGGCGGGATTGGATCTCCTTTAAGACCTGTTCTGCTATCTCCTGTTCTTTCCCGGTCAGGGATAGATCTGAGAAAAAGGAGATACACTGGGCGATTGAGAGATCGGTAACATCGATAATGGACTTCTCTGCTATCCGGACGGCGAGCACCTTCTCTTTCAGACGTTTCCCATGACAGGAAGGGCATTCAGAGATGCGCATAAACTTCTCGAGTTCACGGGTACGGTATTCAGATTCCGTCTGCTTGTAGAGACGTTCTGCCTGTGGAAGAAGTCCTTCCCAGGTACTTTTATGGGAAAAATGGGCGGTCCCCTGCCTCATCTTCATCTCAAAACTAATAACGTCGGATGATCCGTACATCAGAGTACGGTACTGTGATTCCGTGAGATCCTGTATCGGGGTAAATACGTCATACCCGTAATGGCGGGCAACAGCGCCGACATACTGGGATCGGTACCCGTCAAGGAAGTTCCGGTATGTCATGATGGCACCGTCTGCGATCGAGATACTCTTATCCGGAATAATGAGATCCGGATCGAACTCCATCTTGAATCCAAGACCGTTGCATTCCTCGCAGGCACCAAAAGGACTGTTAAAAGAGAACATCCGTGGCTGCAGTTCCTCAAAGGTAAGACCGCACACCGGGCACGCCATGGTCGCAGAGAAGAGGTGATCCACCCCGTCCTCACCGGTTGCGATCACGAGCCCGTCACCTTTTATTAGAGCGTTCTCAACTGCTTCAGCGAGCCGTGAGTGTTCCCCTGATTCAAGGCGATCTATCACGAGGTCTATATAGTGCCATTTCTGCCGGTCAAGGACAATCTCATCATCGGTCCGGAAGTATGTCCCGTTAACCCTGACCCGGGTAAACCCCTCTTTGTGCAGGTCACGGAAGAGCTGCTGGTAGGTGCCTTTCTTTTTCCTGACAATCGGAGCAAGGACGGTTATCATCCCGGCAGTCTTCTCCTCGATAAGCCGGGTAATCTTTTCCGGTGACTGTGCTAATATTGGTTCGTTATGTTCCGGGCAGTACGGGATACCGATACGGGCATACAAAAGCCGCAGGTAATCATAGATCTCGGTCACGGTACCCACGGTGGATCTCGGGTTTTTCGAGGTGGATTTCTGTTCAATCGAGATTGCTGGTGAGAGGCCGTCTATGCTGTCAAGGTCAGGTTTATTCATCAGGCCAAGAAACTGCCGGGCGTATGCTGAGAGAGATTCAACATACCTTCGCTGCCCTTCTGCATAGATGGTATCAAAAGCAAGAGTGGATTTTCCTGATCCTGAAAGGCCGGTGATTACGATAAACCGGTCCCGGGGGAGCTCTACCGTGATATTTTTGAGATTGTGTTCCCGTGCTCCCTTTATGGTAATTACATTCATGACAGTTGCTACAGGAGTGTGAGGCCTGCACGGTTATCAGGCTTATCCGGCGACCGGCCTGGTGTTGGGGAGATGCAGATTGAACCGGTCCGGGAATGGTTCATAAATGAGAGGTTTTCCCCTGAGTACTTATTCATTGTTCGCCAAATGGTAACGAGGATGCAGAAAACGTATGTGATGGGTCATCGTAACCCTGATACCGACAGTATTGCTAGTGCAATAGCATATGCCAGTCTCTTATCCCAAACCCGGGACGGGGACTTTATTGCGGCCCGGTGCGGAGATATCAACGCAGAGACCACATTTGTATTAAATACCCTGCATATTGATCCTCCTGTCCTTCTTGAGAACGTTGAACCACAGGTGGCAGACATCCCTTTCCTGTATTCACAAAAAGCCCCCTCTGATATGCCTGCCATTGATGTCGCGGCATTAATGGAAGAACATGACGTGAGGAACATACCCATCGTGGGAGAAAACGGGAAACTCTGTGGTCTTGTCAGTGAACACGGGCTTGCGCGTGCCTATGTAACTCCGCATCTTGGCCCGGGCCTGCGGGTCGGTCCCATCAGTCTGCAATCTCTTGCACGGATTCTGCAGGCAGACCTGGCATCTGAAGCAGGGCCCAAAAGACTGGATGGAAACGTTACCATCGTTATTGATGCACTCCATGTCTCTCTCTCCCTCTTAAAAAACGGTGATATTGCCGTTGTCGGAGATGATGAACCGGCACAGCTGGCACTCATATCTGCAGGTATTGCTGCCCTCATCATCGCGCAGGACGCACCTCTTGGTGATCGTGTTATCAGCGCAGCAGATGCCAGAGAGGTCTCAATCCTAAAAACACCGTTTGATGCATTTTCAGTCGGGAGAATGATACACCTCTCGCACCCTGCAGAACATATCATGGCAACCGATGTCCAGACGGTGCAGTGCGATGAGTATATCGGGGCTGCTACCCGGATTGTTACCAACTCACCGTACCGGACTGCCTGTGTTATCGACGAGGATGGCAGACTGCTTGGGATGATATCACGAAACACCTTCCTTACCGAGATTCACAAATCAGTCATTCTTGTTGATCATAACGAATATGCCCAGGCCGTGGATGGCATCGAGACTGCCGAGATCCTCGAGATTATCGACCATCACCGGCTGGGAGCGATAACGACTCTTCGGCCCATCCGGTTTCGCAATGAGCCGGTCGGATCTACATCCACCATTATTACAAACCTGTACCGGGAAGCAGGTATTGATCCGAAAGAACAGATTGCAGGATTGTTGCTGGCAGGGATACTCTCTGATACTCTTGTATTGAGGATGTCCACGACAACCGGAAAGGACAGGGATGCAGTGGCATATCTCGCATCGCTTTCAGGGATACAACCACAGGAGTATGGCACATCCCTCATAGAGAGCGGGATGGATACGACATCGATTCCCCTGTCAGAACTGCTTACCCGTGACACGAAATCCTATACTCTCTTTGATACCTCAGTCATCATTGCACAGGTGCTGATCGCTTCTGATGAATATCCTTATAAAAACCGTGAAACCATCATCAGGGAGGCCGGCGAGGCCCGGTTACAGCATTCTGTTGATCTCTACCTGGTTTTATTTACTGATGTCATTGACCAGGTCAGTTACCTCTTCGCCGCAGGAAACCATTCCCTGCTGGATGGATTAGGGTATCTCGATCAACCTGTCAGGCTTCCCGGGGTGATGTCCCGTAAAAATGATTTTCTTCCGGTATTTGGGCAAAAACTGCGTTTATTATAAAAATAGAGGTCAATCCGGTCCGTTCAATCCCCTGTGGTGCTGGTGCTCCGGATGCACCATTATCAGCGATTTTTCCGGGCTGATCCTATTGTTTTCCTGATAACAGGATGATTCACGATAAAACATCCTTTTAACTCTCCTTTAGCAGGAACGTCGGAAGATAAAATGATGTCATAATGCAACCTTCTCTGCTGTAGCAGGAGAATGCCTGGATAAAAATATCGAAATATCAGGGATAACTACTGTTTCTGGTAGGTATGGGCTGCAGAGACGATGACCTCTGCAAACTTTTCCGAGAAATACGAGTGGGTGTAACAGCCCATAGTGTTATGGATGTACATTCCATCCCGGTTATCAGTTATTCCCTCTCCCCGGGATAATTCGATCGCAAATGTTGCATCCCGGTCAGTTATCAGGGAAGAGTAATGAAATTCGTGTCCCAAAATCCCGATCCCGTCCGGTGCAAGACCTGGTCCGCCGATTCCTGTCCTGCAGATCCCTTCGGTATATCCGAGTGCACAGAACCGTGCATGCATTTTTGCATCAGCGCCCAGTACACCTGCCCATTTATATTTCTCTCCCCCTAGTAATTCTATTCCGCGGCTAAGGAACAAAAGACCGCCACATTCAGCATAAACCGGCATACCGTCATCTACTACCGGCGGTATCTGCCTGCAGGACAGGGAGGATGAAAGGGCTTTCGCATGCAGTTCCGGGTACCCGCCTCCCAGATAGAGTGCATCCACGTCAGGGAGGGGATCGGTAATCGGGCTGAAGTAAACAAGATCTGCTCCTGCCTGTTCAAGCAGATCCAGGTTATGGCGATAATAAAAGCAGAATGCCGAATCAGATGCGATGCCGACTTTCACCTTGTTATGGGAATGATCTCTCTCCCGGAGAGGGGAGGTATGGGAAAGCGCCGGTGCACTCTGTGCAATTCTCTTAATTCTTTCAAGATCGCAGGATCTGCTGATAATATCCCCGACCTGCCCGGCATCCGGGATCTCGGTTCCCATGAACAGGCCGAGATGGCGGCTCTGCATCGAGAGAAGATCATCTTTCTGAATAAATCCCAGATGTTCGGATTCACGGGTCAGATTTATCATCGCCGCATGACGCTCGCTTCCCACCCGGTTAAAGATAACTCCCCTCAGGTCAAGGTCCGGGTTATAGTCACGAAAACCGCGAACGATTGCATGGGCACTTGCAGACATACCTGATACATCGATGACAAGGATAACCGGTGCAGAGAGGATTGCAGCAACATCTGCTGTGCTGGCTGTTGTCGTCCCGTCAAGCCCGTCATAGAGTCCCATAACTCCTTCAATTACTGCGATATCAGCTCCACGGGAAGCTTCTGTTACCGTGTTCCTGATGGCTTCTTCTCCCATTATGAAGAGATCGAGATTAAACGATGGTCTCCCGCAGAGTGCGGTATGGTGGCTGGGATCAATAAAATCAGGCCCTATCTTAAAGGGCTGAACAATCAGACCCTGCCTGACCAGAGCCTGCATAATACCCTTGGCAACCGTGGTCTTGCCACAACCGGAACTGACTCCGCCGATCACGATTCTCGGTATGGTTATCTTCCCTGATTTTAGTTTTTTCTCTCTTTTCAGCGATGCAGCCTCTTCCGGCTGGCCTTTCGTTGTTCTTAACGTCATGGTTTTTAAAAAAAGTCAGAGAGGGTAGTTCTTGAAGGATCAAGATCACTCCATGACCACCCGATCGGTTCGATGATACGTTCGATTGGCTGCCGTATCGTCTTCTCAAGCATAAGTTCCCGGTCAACAATGAAATTGTCGGGAACCTGGTCGCCATACTCAAAACAGACAACATCGGTATTGGGATACATGCCTTTTACCTGCTTTATGTATATCCGTTTTGGTTTACTCCCTTTTCCAAAGGTTGTTCCGAAGTGAGTATTTGCATAGTGAGCTCCCCTGATATGAGCGTCATCGGTTTCGTACTCCTTTAGTTCCTTACCGATTCCCCCGGGGATACCGATCTCGTCAAGAGAAAACGCTCCTGCACGATATTTCTTTATGATCTCTCCAACGTAACTCTTCAGTTCGGCAAGCCCGGCTCCGGCAAGTATCAGTTCCATGACCTTCTTCTGAACCTCTCTGGTTAACAGGGGTGAATCACTGCGTTTTGTCTCAAATCCGACCATGTCGGTCTCACAAACCTCTTTCCCTTCTTTCCAGATGAGGTTCCCTGCGTATCGTTTCTTTTTTCCTGCCTGAAAGAACCGCTTATATACCTTCTCAAATTTTATCGAGAAGTAATGAACCTCTGCGTTGAGTTGTTCCCGAGCGAAAGCGTCATAACTCTCATTTAAGACCGTTTCAATCTCACGTGCCCGTTTTATGGTAGCCGGGAGATCTCCTTTGGGAAGCTGTATCATGCACGAATCGGTGTCGCCATACACGACCGGATATCCCATTCCTTCAATTATCTTCCGTGTATGCATGATGATGGCCCGGCCGACCGAGGTAACCGCCGATCCAATCTCCCTGTCATAGAGTCGGAACCGGGCATACCCGCTTACTCCGTAATACGTGTTCATGATGACTTTGATGACTCCCTGCTGCATATCATACCGGTGATATTCTTCCGATCCGAAGGGATAGGTGTCTCTGATACGTTTCTTTTCATCACGTTCCTGCATCAGTTCACCAATGATACTCCGGGTAAGACCATCGGGAGTGCTGGCAAAGCGTATTCCGTTTGGTGCAACAAGATCCCCGTCCGGTCTTTTGGTCTCAGGTGAAGCATTGATGGTCATCATTGCCATCGGGTAGAGTGATTTGAGATCCAGTACAACCACATTCTCAAGCAGTCCTTTGCTTGGTTCAAACACGGTTGCCCCTTCAAATTCTTCTGCATCGGTATATCCCTTGGAAGGCAGAACAAACCTGCCGAAGGCTTTTCGCAGGATATAGATATCGATAACCTGGGACGAGTTTAATGTCCGATCGAGGGGACAACCGACATACCTGGCTATCTCCTGATAAAATTCGATTATACTGTTCTTTTTATTGATAAGGACACACAGTTCAACATCTTTCCGGTTGTATACAACCAGTTCCCGTGGATTCTCCCGCCATAATCTCGAGGTCATCCCGGCCTGATAATGAAAAGCCTTCACTTCTCCGACTTCCCGTTTCCCGATTGCATCAAGCCGGTATGACTCGAGTTTACTCGACTGCATCCGTTTATATGCAGCCAGAAGATCAAAATCAATCCGCCCCCTGATCGGTGTCCGGTCGGATCCCCCGGGTAATCGGGCGAGAAGGGAAGGCGCAAGGTTCTGGACTGCCATTCGTCTGGTGATAAATGGCAGATCAAAGTTTGTGAAGTTCCAGCCTGACAGGATATCAGGATCCGTTCTTCTGATATGTTCACTAAAGGCTAAAAGCAGGGCTTTTTCATTTGTAAATGTGTATACGGTAGTATCTGGAAGGCGAATGTTGTTGGAATTATCCGATTCCGCGGTAGCGGTGGATCCGGGTCCTGAATCTGCCAGGGTCCGGGGATGGGAGAGGAGGAACGTGGTGTATGTTGCCTCGTATGAATCGTAACAGGTGATACAGATAATTGCATCCCTGTCAGGGATCGGCAGACCTCCTTTATCGTCTTCGCACTCAATATCACACAGGCAGTACCGGACCGGAGCAAAAACCGGTGCCGGTTTGATAGTTCGGAAATCTATTAAAACATCAGAGGGGGAGGCAGACACTGGAATCAGGGCACCGGCCGTTATACCTGTATCGATCATATACCGGGTCGCAAACGGGATATCTGCCTCAAAATGCGTAAAATCTGCACGCGCCTCCCGGACATCCATGGGCCGGTGGGTATACAGTCTTTTTACCTGATCCCCCTTAATTGACCGGTATGTTGCCGGATCGCGTTCCGCAATAAGAGAAGGAAGAGTTCCTTCTGCCTGTTTTGCCAGAACATAAAAGTAAGGGCGAAATCCGCTCACCTGAACATGCTTTGCTGTACCATCACGTGTTCTTCCAAAGATATGGATGATGGTTCCGTCACCGGAACCTGAATACTCAACCTGGCTGATGGCAAGAGCGAGCTCGTCACTCATACAATATTCCTGCACACGGTTTTTATATACTGGGAAGCGGTTTTCATCCCTTCCTGTTCATCAGCATCAAGAGACCATTCCTCAATGGAAAGGATGCCATCTTTACCGATAATCGCCGGAACGCCAAGAGAACATCCTTCTATACCATATTCTCCTTCTAATATACAGGAGCATATCTGGCGCTCCTTTGTATCTTCTGCAACCGCTTTGATAAGACGGGTGATATGCCAGCAGGGACCGTACTCTGTCGCTCCTTTTCCTTTAATTACTTTCATGCTGGCATTTTTTAGTTCCTCATGGATGGTCTGGCGCATCTTTGGGGAGAGGTTTGCCTCAAGATGTGAGAAGACGGGAACCTGATACTCTCCGTGCTGACCAAGAACGATGCCTTTCTCAAATATTCCCTTTTCATGGAGATTGCAGGTAAAACGGGCACTGTCCAGTTCTCCGCCAAACCCGATTACACGCTCCCTGGGTAGTCCGGTCTTTTTTTGGAAGTAATTATTCAGACAGTCTACGGGATTGGTAACGGTGATGAGAATCCCGGTAAATCCGGCCAGATGACTGATAAAATCCTTTGCAACCGATATATTGCTATCTAGTAGTGCAGTTCTGGTCTCCACGGTCGGATCGCGTGGCAGACCTGCGGTAAAAAGACAAATATCACATTCGGGCATGAGACTGAGATCAGTACTGATTGGAATGCCCCGATCCGCATGAAGGAGATCAAGCTTCTGGGCATGCAGGAAAGGGGTATTGATATCATAAATGAGAAGGCTATCGATGATGCCCAGTGATGCAGCAAGGTTTGCAACGCATCCGCCGATTCTGCCGGAACCATATACACAGAGGGTAACCATGCATACAGGTTGTGCCGGAGAATACATAACTATCTTGACTGCAATTTTCTTTTCATGATACAATTGCAGAATGGCCCGTTTGAAATTGGCAGGGTCAGTATGCACAATCACCTGATTCTTGCTGCAGGCGTGCTCGGAACAACGGGATCATCTCTGGCCCGTATGCTGCGACTGGGCGCCGGTGCAGTCGTTACAAAATCAATCGGACCGGAGCCCCGGGATGGTCATCCCGGCCCCTGTCTCGTCAGGCTTGAGAATGGATACCTCAATGCAATGGGTCTGTGCAACCCTTCAAATGCATTTGTTTCAGAATTAAAACCCCTCAAAGGGGAACCGGTAATCGTGAGTATATTCGGTGGAAATCCCGATGAATTTGCCGAGGTTGCGTCATGGTTTGTGGGATACGCGAAAGCGTTTGAGTTAAATGTCAGTTGTCCCCATGCTACCGGATATGGTGCATCCATTGGGACAGTTCCCGATCTGGTCAGAGCGTGTACTGAAGCGGTGAGTTCCCTGCATATCCCGACCTGGGTTAAGCTTACTCCAAATGTCACAGATATCACGACGATAGGTCGTGCCGCCGAGGAAGGAGGAGCAGATGCCCTGGTTGCAATAAATACGGTAAAGGCCATGCGAATATCAGTCCCTGCTAAAAGACCCGTTCTGGGGAACCGGTATGGGGGTCTTTCAGGAAAGGCAGTCTTCCCTATGGCAATACGCGCTGTGTATGATCTTTTTGAGGCATGTTCCATCCCTGTAATTGGATGCGGTGGTATCGGAAAAGCTGAAGATGTGATTGAGATGATGATGGCAGGAGCCTGCGCAGTAGAGATCGGGAGTGCGGTCGGGGAAGATGTATCAGTCTTTGAACATATATCACGGGAACTTTATAGTAAGGACGGGGTATCGGATACTGAAATCGTGGGGTGTGCCCATGAGTGATTCATTACCGGTTATGGTTCGTATCACCCGGATTGTGGATGAAACACCGACTGTCAGGACGATCTATTTTGACACTCCCTTTCCGCATAAACCCGGTCAGTTTGTCATGGTCTGGGTAGTCGGTATTGATGAGATCCCGATGGCTCTTTCTCATCCTGATGCAATAACCATTCAGAAAGTGGGAGATGCTACATCTGCCCTCTTTTTGATGAAACCAGATGATATGATTGGGATTCGTGGTCCGTTTGGAAATGGATTTTCTCTTCATGGCAGGGTTCTTGCTATTGCGGGGGGGGTCGGTGCCGCCCCCCTGCTTTCGGTCGCACGAGGATGGGATACGGTCACGTTCCTGCTTGGAGCACGAACCGAATCAGAACTTCTCTTTGTGCAGGAGATCCAGGAATTCTGCGACCTTTTACTTGCAACAGATGACGGATCCAGGGGTCATCACGGATATGTGGTGGATCTTCTCAAAACCATTCAGGCCGACAGGTATGATACGATTCTTGTATGCGGACCTGAAATGATGATGGTATCAATCCTAAAACACCTGGTTTCCATAAATCTCGCTCTTAACGCCCAGTTTAGTCTGCATCGCTACATGAAATGTGGTATTGGTATCTGCGGATCCTGTTGCATGGATCCCCTGGGGCTGCGTGTTTGTACAGACGGACCTGTTTTTTTTGGTACACAACTTATCTCTTCTGAATTTGGAAAATATTCAAGGGACGCGTCAGGGAATAAAGACAAAAAGTAAGATGGAAAAATAAATAGAATATTTCTCTCTATTGTTCTAATGGGCAGATAATAATCGTCATTTTTCAATAATAAGTGTAAAATTCATTTTTTTTCCGGTTTCTTTGAATTATTGTAAAGAAATGAACGATCCTTGACCAATTTGCGATTTCCCTCAATTAGAAACCTTATTACCAAAAAGGATCATACGAGATATTGTACACCTGATGGAATGGTATGACACTCAACACCCAAGCTGATACTCAAATGTCATGCTTGGTACTCTCTCTTGCATCAACACCGTCATACCTTTCTCCATCAGGCTTCTGATTTTTGAGAGGTTCTGTCCTGAACCGGTAATTGCTGATAAAGAAATCCGGGATAGCAGGCAGATTAAAGGAAAAATTTCCGGTAATGCTTCTTGGTTCTAAAACGAACATCATTTATTCCGATATCACGGGATGTTAGACTGTGTGCGTGTCTTTTTTGGATCGAATATCTACAAAGAGAAAAAAAATCAAAATTTGATTCAGTAAAGACACATACGACAATATTCTTTTGCAATTATCAAATGAAAATCGGAATAACAAAAATTCAAGAATCAGGGGTTGCAATGACGATATTGACACCGAACACATAATCTTTATATCTGTCACCTGCGACGTATATGAGCCGAGTTAGATGGAGAATCAATGCGAACCCTGAATGGGTTTTTGATTCTGAC
>JAFGOM010000042.1 GCA_016926505.1 Methanospirillaceae archaeon | reverse complement strand
TTTTCACCGGACACACTGTTCAACTTGAGCGGAACGAGTGTTCAATTTGAACGGACTCACTGCTCAGATCAGGTCGGAATATACATTCTTGGATTTTTAGATGAAACTGCACCTCAAACAACAGTTAATACTCAACGGCTATGGTATTTTAAAAAACACCGCTTAATAAAGAATACATCTAAATTTAGAGCCAATAAATTCGGGATTTACTCCCCCAATGGTAATTCAACTATAACATTCAGAGAGCACTCTAAAAAGGAAGATGTATGTGAGGTTTTAGGGGAATTTTTAGACGCTAATCCAGGGAAAAGAATTGTCCTTGTACTCGATAATTTTTTATCCCATCGATCACAAATGGTTCGAGAATACTCATCCCAGAAAATATTCATTTAGTTTACTTACCTCCATATTCTCCCGATTTAAATTTAATAGAAGAGATTTGGAAGAGCATAAGGCGATTTATCTATACGATTTTTATACGCGATCTCGCTCATCTGAAATCTGTAATTTGTGAGGAATTTTTTGATCGAGTTATAGGGGACTCATATATAAAGGGATGAGCAAGAAAATTTTTGAGCGCAGATTATTATTCTAAAATGTTATGCTACTAACCATATATCTGATCAACCGGTATGCAGAGAGCGGGATGTTCTTCTCCATGGTATACGGCATCCTCTCACCAGAAGAGGGGGCCATCTTGTATGTCAATGCAGGTCATCCTCCTCCCCTCCTGTTTCGAAAAGACGGTTCATACGAAGAACTGGAACGGACCGGTTCAATAATCGGGTACAAACGGTATCGTGTCTACCGGAAAGCGTCAGTGGATATTCAGAAGGGAGATATTCTGCTCTGCTACACTGACGGGGTGACCGAGCCACAGAATTATGAAGGTAATCTGTTTGGGAAGGAGAGGTTGATTCATCTGGTACAGACAATAAAAAGTGCATCTGCAGAGGATATTGCACACTCAATCCTTGAAGAGATAAGAATCTTTACCAAAGATGCTCCCCAGTATGATGATATTACTCTTCTGATTCTGAAGAGAACCTAAAAGATTGGCAACAAAACCAGGGATGAATTTTCGCATTATTCAGACCGGCCGGGTGCCTTTGTGAGAGAGAAGGACAGGGGAAAAACTGCTAATCCTTTGCGTCTCTCTATTGCCTGAATAATAGGATCCCAGGGGATTCATGGAGATACCAGCAGAATGTAACAGACCGGTATCATACACCTGACACCGCCTTACACGATCTTCCCCATTTTTCTGATGAACAGGCCAGCAATGAACATGACAATGACCACCAGGATCATCGCAATAAATGCCCATTCCATCCTCTGATTTACCGCTGCTTCATTGATCCCGATTGACATGAGAGACTGACCGGAAGGAAAAATGAAGAATGAACCGGGAAAAAGCCCTTGAACATATCCCAGTGCCAGGGAGAATCCGATAATTGCTGTTCCGAGAGAGTTACCCAACTGCCGGGCGGTGTTATACATTCCAGATGCATCAGAATGGCATTCGTTCCGAATGGAGGATATGGTGAGATTGGTCACCTGGGAAAGGACGGTGCCAAGCCCGATCCCAAAGAGAATACCACCTGAGATGATATCAGAGGCAGTGGTAGTGAGGAAAAAAACATCTTTGAGGGCTGTCAATCCTGCTCCAATGAATGCAATTCCAAAGGGGAGAATGTATTTTGGTTCGAACCAGGATGCGAGCCGTGCACCAGGGATGGAGAATATAATGATCGAAAGGGATATGGGTAAAAGGGCAATGCCGGTTTCATACGCAGTTGAATCAGCGACTATCTCAAAAAACAATAATACGATAAAGAAAACCCTGCAGTGATATATATCCGGCAGATTGCGACAATATTTCAAACTGCCCATCTCACCTAAGCACTTTACTGATGACCTTCTTGCTTGTATCTTGGACTTTTTTTTCAGATTCTGAAATATGGAATGGATTTGAGAGTAAACTGAATCAATCTGTTTTGAGAATTTATGATTTTTCCTCAAGTTATGTCAGGATTGATATCAAAACTGTAAATTCAGGAGGAATCGTAACTGAATCTGGATTACTCCAATTTGGTCATTCTAAAGATGACCCAAACCGGTCCCAAATTAAAAACGCCCTTTCCGTTCTGGATTTTCTTGGTTTACCTCTCACGGAAAGTGTTTATCCAGGAATAACCGCTAATGATCCTCTATGTCCCTAAAATGGCTAAAGTACTACATAATACCCCTCATAATCACCTTCTTTTTGTTGGAGACTGTAAAATTGGAAACGCCAATTGCTTTTTGACCAGGGCATATAAAGAAACGCTCATTCAAAATTGACCACCTTAATAAAGACAAATGTCGATGCCCCTCGATAAAATGAGGGGGGTCCTGTCAACTGCAAGTATCAGTAACCCAACCCGGATATACCACTAATTCAAAAATTCCTGCATGGTCATCATGTTTTTAGGAAAACAAATCGGCTTCCTTTAATTAAATGAATGGTAAACCTTGTATTGATGAAGAGATCTCTTACTCTCTTATGTATAATTCTGGGACTTACCATCCCTCTCTGCCTCGCTGATATTGACCCTGATATTGACTGTCTCTGTCAGGACCAGTATGGAACATGCCATAACAGCTATGCTTTTTGTGGATCCAACAATGTATTTAGCACCTACGCTAATGACAAAAGCACAGCGCTCCCCCGTTCCCCTGGCATCTATAGTGACACTCTGCCTCGTGCAGCTGGGAGAACAGATACTTCACGAATTTTTGACAACACATGGAAAGAGGCCACTCCACTTCCTGGTCTCTCCCTGACTATCCCATCCTCATGGGTTTATGACAGCCAATATCACCCTGAGTATATTGATGTATCAGCAGTGGGATTTATCACACATCATCCTACCATCTCTTCGGTTCAGTACCGCCTGTATCTCTGGAAAAATCCTTCACAAAGAATGTTTTCCTTTGAAGAAGTCTCTTTTTATATCGAATCTATCCTGCAGTCAATGGGATACAATGCCAAAAATGAGCCATCCTGGGAAGAGGATGGTGCCATGATAAGATATCAGGGAACCGGACAGGGAGATTATGGATACATCACCCAGCAATTCTCTGCTGACAGTGATTATATTGTGCTGGAACAGCGGGTATTTACCTCTGAAAGTCTGTTGCCATATAATGAAGTCCTGGATGAGATCTCCCGTTCAATAACCATTACTGATGACCTCTTTTTGGATATGCAGACCGCTAAGGAGAATTCAAATCCCGATACACCCTTGCCTGATAATTTCTCTGACAATACTGAATTCTCCCAGCAGATTGAAAAGAACCTGAAATCGCTTGGTGATACCTTCTCTTAAGAGAACCTTCCAATCAGATGAAGTCATCCTCTCCCGGGTTTTTGCCTGCAGTACAGGTAAGGAAAATCCCTTCCTCTCCATCTGCCTGCCAGTCCTGTTGTTATCAGTACCACCAGAAGAAGGGAAAGACACCAGAAGAAAAACTGAGAATAGTCCAAGCAGGGTTTTTTGGCAACTCCGACATCAGGGTGTCGTCTCTAAAATACTATTCATACATCAAGAATGGCCATACATCACCAGCCAGTTGCCATTATGCAGAATTGACTGATAAAAGGAGACAAAAAGGAATGAGAGATCATCTCTTATATACCAGCTACCCTGATAGCAGTCAGTATTCATCTCATGCAAAACAGACAATACTGGTAAGATGAGTGCAGGAAGGATTGAATCCTAAGAGAGGCAGGAGATACCAAATGAATGACAAAACTACATCTTTACTGGTAACAGATGGTGCATCGCGGGGAAATCCCGGCCCTGCCGCATCAGCATATCTCCTTTTCAGGGATGGCAGAGAGATTGCTTCCTGTGTCACATACCTTGGAAAAGAGACGAATAATGTCGCAGAGTATACTGCATTGCGTGATGGATTATCTGCAGCCCTGAAACTGGGACTACAAAAGATTACCATCCTCTCTGACAGCGAACTGGTAGTCAGGCAACTCAACGGTCAGTACCGGGTGAAAAAGCCCCATCTGCAGATACTGTACAGAGAGGTAACAGATATTCTGCAGGAGTTCTCGTCCTGGAGCATCTCACATGTTCCCCGCCAGAACCGGTTTATCAGAATGGCTGATGCTCTGTGCAATCAGGAACTCGACCTGCACTAATAACCTGCCGGACACATCCCTTCCCCGTGCAGACTATCCCCATTGAGACTTTCCTCTGGCAACTCATTCTCCTGAGTATTCATGCAGGAAAGAAACTGGAAATCTCATATCCTTGTTTTGGGGACTGGGATTGGGTAGAGTCTTACAATAAATAATACAATAAATAACCGGCATCCTCCCATCCCGATTAAAATCATAACAATTCACTGTTCCTGAAATGAGCAAGATTCGGAAATTTGCCGGCTCTGATTCAACAGGAGATATCCCTTAAAACCCGGACATGCAGAACTTTTTTGGCTTATCACGTAAGAAGAATAATAACCATGCCCATTGAATGGAATTACCCACAGCCACGTTCCGGAATAGCAGGAGCCCTTGACCGGTTCCTGGGACCGGGGATGGAAAGAACCGAAATCCTACTCAATTTTGTCGGAATGGGCATTCTTACCCTTCTCATCATAATTCCCCTCTGGCTTTCAGGTATATCCTGGTCGCCCCTCCAGTGGGTTATTGCCATCCTGATTGCTGTTGACATATGCGGCGGGGCTCTGACTCTTGCAATGGGGACGGGAAAACGCTGGGTATTCCGGAGAGACCAGGGTTTTTTACAGCATATCGGGTTTGTTGCCCTGCATATTCACCCGTTTATCATCGCATTCTTCTTTTCCGGGACACTCATCTGGGCTGCAACAGCCTATCTTCTGGTTCTCTTCTCAGCATATGCTGTGCTACAGGCACCACTGTATCTCCAGAGACCGGTATCGGTATTCTGTATCGCTCTTGCTGTTTTATCAGGAGGGATACTTGCTGCCCCGGAAGGATTTTTCTGGTTTGCACCGCTCTTTTTCATCAAGCTCATCGGTGGTCACTGCACACGCGAAGAACCATACCGGCCTGATACCCCCTGATATTTTCGATACTTCTCTCTTTTTCCCATCGTTTTAACCTGAGGCTACCGGGACCCGGCACCGGCAGCGATATACCCGGCCATGACACTCATGACAGGAATCATCAGGTACCGGAGACCGATCTGGCAAAAATACTGTATAATATCCATTCCGGACAAGGGCAGCAGGATAACCAGGTCAAGGATCCAGTTGATGAGCAACCAGACTACACCAAGATAAATTCCTTCCCTGATGTAATTTTCTGATATGTTCTGGTAATAACGGACGATTAGAAAGGCCCCGATCAGGGCACCGACCACGATCATGACACTTTTAAAGACCGGTTCGCCAAAAAGCAGGGTGCCATCCGGGGAATAAAACGGGATCGCAACCAGGAAAGGAACCAGCCAGACGATGCACCCGTACAGGATAATCTGCAGTAATCTGTTCATCATTCCTATTCTCTCCGGTAAGACCATAAAGGGTGGCAGTCTCCTGCAGGGAAGGATTTCGTGGAGGTAGGGCACACACCGGAAGAAGATCGGGATTATGACCGTGAAATAGTGAGCAGCAGAACATCAGGGATCAGATGAAACAGGATCCGGAAGGGATACAAAGAAGCATCATGGTATCAACCGGTGTAAATCCCTGTTTTTCATAGATAAAACGCCCTTCATCACTTGCATTGAGATAAATCCTGCCTATCCCTTCTTCTCTGCAGAATGAAACAGCCTCTTTCACGATCCGGGAGGCATAATGATGATGTCGCATCGGGGGTTCGGTAAAGACACTGTGGAGAAATGCTATCCGGCAGCCGGGGTCGTCAGGACGTGGGACATAGGACATGACACTTATCGCTCCGCTGGCGACGATGGCATTATTGTTCCCGACAACCCAGGCTGTACAAACACCGGAAGGCAATTCCTTTTTCAATTTCGCGGCATATTCCCTTCCCACCCGATCTGCCTGATCAAGGTCAAGGGGAGTACCTTTCCTATCCCACAGCTCCTCAAACATCCTGAGATGATGCGAGACAAGCACGGGGATATCATCAGGAACCGCACAACGGATAAAGAAACCCTGAGCAGGGTCACCCCGTTCTATCATTAAAAATTCTCCGTAAACAAGGATTTAATCATCGTTTTCTATTCATATCAGATACTCAGTCGTTTTTCTCTCTTGAAAAAAACCGGCAGGGAGTTGGTTACCATATCCCGGCAATATGCGTGAATTGAGATATTTCATCAGTCACCATTCCTTATTTCTAATCCTCGTCTCTAAAACCCGGGTACAGATGGTCAAGAATGAGGTGGATGGGAAAGAGAAGGAACCAGATATATGCTACATAAGCCGGGTTTATAAAGGCAAACGGCATGGAACCAAAAAATACCGCAGGGCTGATGTAATTTTTGAGTGTCGTCAGTCTGGCAAAATCAGAAGGCAGATTTTGATCGATGAAACGGTATCCCTTTGATGAATAATGCCAGATTACGCTGAGGAGGAGTCCGGGAATGGCATATCCGGTTGCTGCAATAAGCACTGCAATCTTTTCATGACCATATTCAATGTTGAGCTGGGTAATGAAAGGCATCAGGATGATGAAGAGAAGAAGGAACATATTCAATCTCATCAATACCCCGTCGTATCTCCTGATGAACCGGAAGATCCGGTGATGGGTAGACCAGTACGCCCCGGTGATAATGAATGTCAGAAAAAAGTAAAGAAAATGCATGGACTCATTTACCAGACCCTGATACAGAAGAGAGGGATCCCCACCCGGGATTTCAGGTACGGCAAGATTTAAGGCAAGCAAGGTCAGTGAAAATGCAAAAACACCGTCACTCAGGCTGATTATCCTGTCCAGACCCCGTTCTTCGTAATAATCTTCTCTCTTCATGATACACTCATCAATTGGTTATGAAAGGAGTCTTCCAACCAGTACTCCTGCAACCGCTGCGGCGATAGTGATTCCCATCGTCTCCATGATTGTCCGTAACGGGCTGCGATTACTTATCCTGGCTCTTCCAAGACCAAGAAGGATGAGCAGCACTGCAGTAACCACGATACAGACAATCCAGGCTGTATCCAGCGGGAAAAAAATGAACGGAATAACAGGGGTCAGACCGGCAATAAGATCGGAGAAAAACATCCAGACAGAGTGAATTACCGGGGAGGTCTTTTGTGACGTCGTTTCCTGGTCCGAAGAGAAAGCCGCCTCGATTTCAGGAATTAATAAGGGGTTTTCCTGTATCTCTGATGCAACAGCACGAATACTCTCTGCACTCATTCCTGACTTTTGCAGCAGATCCACAAAACCATGAACCGATTTTGTTGGATCCTGATTAATCTCTTTAATTCTCTCTTTTTTCTCTTGTTCTGCTTCATCACGTTCTGATTGTATCTCCATAAAACATCCGGCCATCATGGAGACCGAGGCAGCGATTGCTCCGGTTGCACCGGCAAGGACAACCGCCTCTGTGGAATATCCACCGGCAACGATACCTAAAACCAGTCCAAGGATCGAGACGGTACCGTCTGACATGCCGAAGACAATTTCTCCCGATGATGCAAGGAGAGATGCTTTTATTCGATGTATCCATGAAAAAAAGGACATTATTCTTCTCCGGTAATATGATGAATATTGGTTGTAACGTAGATATAAGCCTTGATATGATTCCCTCAGATGAATAGAGGGTAACCATACCTTTATCCTGTATTCCCGGCTGTCAGGAATAACCGACAGTAAACCCGGGTAATCAACTACTCATGGGAGAAAACCGGTGCAAAAAAGGGTTACTCCAGAGAAGGATATCTCTGTATCAGAAGAAAATCAGGGGTTGAGATGGTATATCATGAAGTTGAGGATCGTGGCAAAGCATACCCAGGCAAGGTATGGGATGAGCAGATATGCGGCTTTTTTCCTCACCCGGTAAAAACACCCGATGGTTGCGATAATCATGACATCCAGGATGATGATATCAATAAGCCCGAGGATGGGTGATTCAAGGCCAAAGAAGAAAAAAGACCAGAGGATATTAAAAAGAAACTGTATCCCGAATACAGCGATGGCAATCTGTACATCCCTTCGGGCAATCCCACAGTCCCAGACAAGAAAAAGAGAGATTCCCATCAGTATAAACAGGAATGTCCACATTGGTGCAAATATCCAGCCGGGTGGGTTAAAAGAGGGTTTCTCTATGGATTCATACCACGAACCCGGCCCGGTACCGGTGAAAAACCCCCCGAGACTCCCGAGGAGTACACACAATATAACCGCGATGGAGAGTTGCAGTATCATGGTTTTTTTGTCAGTACTTGCATCATGAGTCATAGAGATACCTTTCTGTAAGATACTATGTATACCATTCTATCCAAACAGGGAACGGTAAAAATTATCCTTTACCTCCTATCCTGCAGTCGTTTCGAGCGACCTTTTGCAGATGAGAGTTCGAGACCTTCAGGCGGGGTTACAACAACCTCAATTGAGAAGAGTCCTTCGTCATACTGATGCCGCAGACCCGGTTTTGATGTCAGGAATGACTTTTGGAAATTCTCTGATATAAGTTCACTATCCCGGGAAGTATGGAATTTTCCTTCCATAAAGACCTTCATTATCGTCTCATCCTCTTTCTTTGCCGGGTACAAAAATGCCTCGTACTCCCCGGTAAGATATTCCATATTCTCTCTCTGGAAAACTCCACGCTCCACGTCTACCCGGTTCATGGGAGTTCCATGGACCCAGAATGTCTCTGCTTCACGTTGTGGATTATAAATCCTCATGTGGGTCCTGCCACATTCACAGGGATCCCGGGAGAGAACAACAGAGGTATCCTCGGTGTCGTAATTGATAAGCAGCATTCCGCATTTTGCCCCGACAGGCAGGAGCGTGGTGAGAACGATCCTCCCGCATTCACCCTCGGGAACAAAATCCTTCAGGCCGGGATCATAGAGATCCATATGAACCAGATCTTCAGGAACATGGAGACCCGAAAGAGCGGTACATTCACCACACATGGTACCCTCCGTGCTGCCGTATGCATTATAGACATCACAATCCCAGAGTTCTGCCAGGTATGCCCGCGATTCATCAGCAAATGCCTCACCCCCCACAACCAGGGTCTTAAGACCCGACTCTTCCGGTTTAAGATTTTCAGCCTTCATCTGCCGTGCAAGACGAAGCAGTTTAAAGACACTTCCCACGATACCGGTCGGATGATAACTGGCAATGGTCCGGGGAGGGAATGTGCATTTACCGGTAGGGATAATCGTAATACCAAGGTCTCGGGCTGCAAGCGTCATCGTATTCGCACCCACATTCATCCCGTACGAAGCACAGATAACGATCCGATCCCCTTTCCCGAATCCCTGTGATACGAAGATACGTGCATACTTCTCGGCTAATCGTTCCCATTCCTCCCAGGTTAGAAAGAAACTCTTCGGGATTCCACTGGTTCCACTTGTTTCATGAATAGTAAAGACATCTTCCCAAGGCACGCTTCTAAATCCAAAATCATTCATAAATGGTGGCTGATGTGCCCTGATATCTGCACCGCTGATAATAGGAAGGGTAAGAAGGTCTTCATGGGACTGGATAGACTTGGGATCGATCCGGTGCTCTGCAAACCACTGGCGATAGAATGCTGAATGGTCATGTGCATACTGAACCGTATACCTGACTCTCTCTGCTATCAGAGAATCGAGAGCATCCCTGTCCATGGTCTCGATCGGTTCGTTATAAATGTGTTTACTTTTCATTTGATTCACCTGGGTTTACTCTTTATAAATTCGGATTCTTTTTCAATATTCCCTGTATACAGATTAATAGTATTGGTTTACCCAAAAAAATTAAAAGAACGAAGCAGATGGGTATCAATACCGGCCGGATTAACGGGTATTGTATCCATAACGAAAAAAATAGCTTTGTATCGAAAACAACGTAACCGGTTATTGCATATAGATATAGGTATGATAAAACAGGCCCTTTATGGAATTCTTATCTTCTCTTTTCTATCCCTGTTCACGATAGCAACTGCTGCTGAAACAGAACCCGATTATCTTTCATATACAAAATCGCTGACATACAATGAATTATTACTGGATTTTTACTCAGATACAGGAGATGACGGCAGTGATGCATCCGGCTGGATCACTACATTTTCATCCCTTTTTATCGGCGATATGGATAGAGCCTTTTCATCCATGGAAGAGATGGGTATCATTCGTCCAGAGGATTTCGCTTATTTCGAATCATTACATGAAGATACCGGGGAAGGGGATTACTCCCGGGTATATGAACTGTTAGGCATGGATGAGAATAATCAGGCCCGGTTAGCAGAAATAAAAGAAGATATCGATTCCGGAAACACGAAAGAAGCATATGAATTACTGCAACTGGACCCCGATGAGATAACCAGACTGGAAGAGATGGTTTCTGAGATAAACGATGGCAATTATGACAGAACAAAGGAACTGCTCCCCATGCTGGGAGATATCATCTCTGCAATCTTTGTGTCAGGGAAGAATGACTCAGGTATTATCTCAGAAAAAACCGACGTGATGCCTGTCGGTGACTGGGCCGATCTTCGGGATCTCCCTTATAGTATCCCGGTGGAGAGTGATTCTATCGGATTACACCCTGATGGAGGAGAGGGCTATGTATTTGATGCCATCCATTCCTCTTATGACATTATTTCAAGCGGTACCTACCATCTGGTTCAGAATCAGAGTGTAACAGATGCCCCGTATGCGATCCGGATATCTGCAGATGATGTACATCTGAATGGGAACCTGTTTGGCCTTGCAGGGAATAATCATGGCACCGGCATTGAAATTCTCGGTGACCGTGTATCATTAGAGAATTTCAATGCAATTACTAATTTTCATACCGGCATCTCCTCGAAGAAGAACAGCGGTCTTGAAATTTCCAGCTGTTTTATTGGTGAAAATGTGAACGGGATACAGGTATCTGATGCAGATTCTGTACAAATCGTAACAAATGCGTTTTACAGGAATTCGGGAGAGACAATTGAGATGGCAGATGTTGGGGAAGCCATCGTTGTAGAGAACCTGATTAGTAATAATGCAGGTCAAATTACCCTTTTTGGGGGAAAGGATGCATTCGTACAGGCAAACATCCTTTCCGATAATTCCGGCGGCATTACCGTATCTGATTATACATTCATGAATGTAACAACCAACCTGCTCAGTTCCAACAGCGGCGGGATTTTTTTATCCCGTTCGGGAACTGCAGAGGTGACCAATAATGTACTCAGTTCAAATACCGGCGGTGTAACACTAACCGATGTAGATTCGGCACGAGTCAGGGGAAACCTGCTTGACGATAACGAGAATGGAGGGATATCGGTATCAGGAGGAGAATTCATCATGATTATGCTGAATATGGTAAGCAATGAGGAGTGTGGCATACGCGTATCAGGTGCAGAGAGAGCAGGTATGTTTCTCAACCTGCTCATTGCCAATGGAAAGGAGGGGATAGAAGTTACAGACGTAACCGACGTGGCTGTCCATTACAATACACTTGGCTTTACCAACGGCAGGGCTATATCTGTCTCGTCTGCCAAAAGGGCACTTCTTATCTGCAATACGCTTGCCTATAACAAAGGTGCGGTTTTTATCTCTGATATCGATGAACTCTTCTTTGGTTCAAATACCCTCAGTTACAACCTCGGTTCTGCTGTTTCTGCATCCCGGATAACAAACGCATCTATTCTGACCAACACGATTGCCTACCATGAGAAGAACGGAATCATCTTACGGGAGGCAGATGCGTCTGAATTACAAAGAAATGTTATCAGTTACCATGGAAATGACGGATTATCCCTGGAGGATTGTAACATGACCAGGATTATTGAGAATGTCCTTTCCTATTGTAACGATAATGCGATATCCCTCTCGGAATGCACAGATGCGACACTTATTGATAATATATTGTACGGAAACGGGAACCAGATCGGAGTAGATGACAGCAACGGAACGGTTAGGTTTCGGGAAAATACTGAAAATGCCCTAAATACAAACCCTTCTGTTGCCTTTTTTATAACAGAAGGATCTTTGCATATTAATCCTCAGTGAACCGGTTCCTGGTTCATCATACCCACAATCATGACCATCACTTCGAACTGTTTTTACCGGTAAAAAGCGAAGTACTAAAGAATAATTATGAAACGTCTTTTTGTTCTCATGATCTGTATCATTGTCGGAGTGTCCTGTACAGGGTGTATGAACCGTGACGTGACCGGACTGGATAGTATCCCACAAGCAGAATCAGATTATATGGAAAATGCAGAATCTCTGGAATCAGTCCCAATAGCCACAGAGAACCAGTCCGGATATGAGGGACCCTATTCCTTTTCCGGTTCCGGGTATGCTAACACTCCGCATTTTTATCTTACCAGTGGGCCGGCAACGTTTGAGATGACAATGTCAGGGAAGTATTACAACGGGGCAATACTCTATGACAGCCAGTATATCTACATCACCGGCCTTGTTGATCAGAACTCTGCCGGTACTATCAAAAAGACAGTAGAGATCAGTACTCCTGGTGAGTACTTTATCGGTATGAACGCTCCGGATAATTCCTGGACCGTCACGATTCGTCAATAATTCTTCTTTATTTTTTTTATTCAGGTTCTCGGCCTGCCTAATAACTGCCCCGACCGGTCCCCTCCACCATTTCGTGCTCGTAAATTCCATCAGGCATTACCCAGCTGTTCAGAAACCAGAGCATGGTTGTGCAACCGAGTACGATAAAAGGAACTGGTTGTACACATGTCCTTGTCAATAGTTCTATGCAAAACATCCATAACCCTCCTCAAAAAAATCCCTTTGTTCAGAAAAATAACCATGGATATAGAGAGACATCACAATAGATCTCTCCCGGTATAAGAGAATAAAAAGAGAATCAGATAGGTATACATTCGATGAGTAACTGACAGGATACATATCTACCACTATCAGGTGATCCTATGACACAAGACCTAAAAAATCCAAAAATTGCATCAACCCTGTTTCTTATAACAATAATCGCAACAATGGCTGGTATCTTTATTACCATTTACTTCCTTTTTACCGATGCCGCACTTGCCTACCGGATTGCAGCTGCAGTTCTCGTGGGTATCATTGGAATTATTAGTTTTATCAGGCATTCGGTATTTTACCAGTCAGATCAGGCACGGATGGGATGGCAGCAGGATCACCCGGAATTCCAGTTTGAGGTTGGGTATGCAAATCTCGCATTCGGTATCTCTGCTCTCCTTGCTGCTGTTCTGAACTGGGGTTCCCTTGCCTGTGGAATGATGCTGCTCACTTATGGAATCTATCTGCTCTGTGCATTCTTTCTCCATGTATATCATCTCCGTACCCGGATTGAGGGAAAAGCAAGAGCCAGGAAGAGCGTATTAAACACCGGATTTTTTGTTTTTTTTCTCTTCTCTTTTGCATTCCTTGCGTTAACCAATACCCAGGCAATCATCGTCTGAAAAAAGAAAAATTTTTTTTCCCTCATTAGAGAGATACGTGATGAATAATTATTACAAAATGCATGCAATCTCGGGAGTAATCCTGATTGTTCTGATAGTTTTTACTACCTGCTCTGCAGCAACACCCGAAAGCCCGGAGGTATCCTTAACCGGGCAGGTTGTCAGGGAAGATATTGAAGGGGGATTTTTTGGTATCGTAACCCCTGACGGCACCCGGTACCTGCCTCTGAATCTTCCTGAAATCTACCAATTTCCCAATCTCACGATTGACGTAACCGGTGCAGCCGCTCCAGATGTGATATCGGTGCAGATGTGGGGAGAGCCAGTAACGATTTTGTCGGTTAAACCGGTGAATAGGAAAAATCCATTTGTTCAGCCATGGTATGCACCTGAAAGGAACCGGTCTGTGAGTAGAGATGAGGATCAGGCTGAACATCTGCTCATGACCGCATCAGGGCTGCAGGCCGGGCTTGATGCAATTGACAGGAGGCTCGCGGGCATAGCCAAAAACCTGACAAAGAACGGATTAAAGGAGAAAGAACCGGACAGGAAATTAGAAGAGGGACTTGATGAACCAGGGATATTGTTCCTTACCGATATGGATACAGCCGGAACGATTACCTCAATCGTTCCCGACACCTATGAGGAGTTTGAAGGTGAGAATGTAAGAGGACAGGATTTTACGAAAGAACGCCTCACCTATCCTGCTCCAATAATGTCTGAGTATTTCAGGCTGGTTGAAGGGATGGATGCAGTTATCCTTTCGTACCCGGTATTTTCTGCAGATAAAAAGGCTGCAGGATACATTTCAGCAGTAATTGATCCTGCAAACCTGACCGGGACATATGCCCTTCCCTTCCTTAATGGAACCGGATACGATCTCATGATTGCAGAACCTGACGGAACAATCCTGTATCATACAGACCCGAAATTATCAGGGCAGGAGATCTGGGATAATCCGGAATTTATAAAGGATTACGGCATCCATTCATTGGCGGTTCATTTCCAGAATGCAATGGCAGGAATTGATTACTGCTCCTGTTATGGAATGGAATCAGGGAGTGTTGCAACAAAAAAGGTAACCTGGACAACGGTTGGTCTCCATGATACTGCATGGCGTGTCCTGCTCATATCCGGATAATCACCTCCGGTTCTTTCTGCCGATATCTTTTTTTGCGTTCAACGGGTTACATTTCCCACAATACTACCCCGGTATCCCGAAAAAATTCATCTTTTCCTCTTCCAGTCAGGGAACAATCCTCTCATATGGAATCGGGAAGAGAAATAAGAAGAGAGAAAAGAAACCGGGATCTGTAAATCTCGAAACCTATGGGAACAACCGCTTTTTTTGATGAATCGCTTCGAAATATTCGAAATTAGCAGATCTGTTGGAATATCCTTCCGGATTGGTTAAAATAGAAAAGAATATTCAGGAATTAGGGAAAAAAGCGTCTATTCTCTCACCGACATTCTGTTCCAGATTCCGGTACCAGAAGGCATAATCATAGCGATGATACACTCCTTCGGAATACGGACCTATTTCCAGTTCTTCTCCATCAGGAATAGTTGTTTTCAGTGCCCCGGTTTGCATATCGATCTCTGCATCACAATAATTTTTTACTTCACGGATAAATTCACCAGTGGAATCGTTATAAAACCGTGCACCGAGGTTATCGGAGGCAGGTGCATACGTGTCATCGGTCCGCCAGTTGAGTGGATTAATACCGTGTGCTCCGGGCATCAGCATGGGACCGCCTTCCGATGATACTGACTGGGTATTGTACGTGATAACAACTCCCACATCATCTGAGGTTTTTGCCGATGACAGTCTGGCCTGTACCAGATCCTCATCGGTTACGGTATACCCGATAAGGTATGCTGCAACAAGGCGATTGCGTAACGTCTCATCCTCTCCGAAACAGGTTTTTATCAGTTCAATGAGAGCCATCGAACCCTGGCTGTGACCTGCAAGAATAAAGGGACGACCCTCGTTATAGTGTTCAAGGTAATACAAAAAAGCCTGATGTACATCTTCTGCACCACGTTTAAATTCAGGAGTATCAGTTGCCAGCTGATCAGGGCTCGTGTTTACTGCGGTTGACATCTGACGATAGTACGGAGCAAAGACATTCGCATGCGGTTCAAATACACTTGCCTGAGCTGAAAAGATGCCTTGTGCCAGTGATCGTTCCTCTGCACTGGTAAGATTCATCGATCCTTCTGCATTGCTGCTGACGGTAGGATATACATAAAAGACATCGACATCCTTCTCTACCGATGGCAATGACAGCCAGTACCATTCAGAACCATAATCGGGATCTCCGGAAGAATTAATATCACTCAAATCAGAAAGGCTCTCAACCTCGAGATTGGAATCCTCACTCTTCATTGTACCACCTGCAATACTGATACAGGTCACGAGGATCACTGCAAGATACAGCAGATGTCGTATCTTTGGTATCATCAATTTCCAGCCTTTTTTCATGGTTTTACCGTAGATCCCGGGACTACAAAAAAGTATGGTTTTATCGGGCAAATGAAGGGAATACAGGGATAAACAGAGATCTTACCATTCAGCCGGGTTGGAGTTGAGCCCGGTTTTCAGGAACCGGATAGATCAATCGTAACGTTAATATAGAGGTGTCGTCCTAACTGCCGTAACCATTCCTGCATAAATGAATTGTTCGAAAGAGAAAAAACGTGATAAAAAACGCTGAATGAACTGATTACAGGAGAGAAGATATGCATTCCTCATTGCCGGAATCAAACCCGGCTGGTAAACAGAACCAGGCCTGGTATGTGATGGAAACAGAAGATATCGAAGTAAAACTGCAAACATCCTCAACTCAGGGTCTGTCCAGTACACAGGCCTCTGAGCGCATCCTGCTCTACGGATCAAATATTCTGGAAGAAGAGAAGGAACAACCTGCATGGCTCCGCTTCCTGAGCCAGTATAAATCCTATATGCAGATCGTTTTAGTGATTGCAGCCATTGTGAGTTTCTTTATCGGTGAATACCATACGTTTCTCCTCCTGATTATTCTGACACTCTTTAATGCTTCTCTCGGGTACCGTCAGGAGGCAAAAGCAGCAGCCAGTGTTGCCGCACTCAATAAAATGATGAAGATCATTGCAAAAGTACGACGCGATGGCTCCATAACTGCGATCGGGGCTGACCAGCTCGTACCCGGCGATATTGTCATCGTGGATGCCGGGGACCGGGTTCCTGCCGATGGCCGTATCATTCTTGCAGCGAATCTCCAGATAGAAGAGTCTGCACTGACCGGGGAGAGTACACCCGTAGAAAAGAACAGTGCCATCATCACAAAACAGGATCTGCCCCTTGGTGACCGGATAAACATGGGTTTCATGAACACGAATGTAACCCGGGGTCATGGCGAGATTCTTGTCACCGGGACCGGCATGAACTCGGAAGTGGGTCACATTGCAACCATGCTTTGCGATCAGAAAGCTGAAAAAACCCCTCTTACCCGGCAGATAGACCGGGTCACTCTATTTATCATCGGGATGGCAGTCCTGTCCTTTCTTTCAATTGTCATCATCGGGCTCTCGCAGGGAGAATCGTTTCATAAGCTCTTCAATATCGGTGTTTCTCTTGCAATCGGCTCCATCCCTGACGCCCTGCCGGCAGTTGTCATCAGCATTCTTGCTATCGGTACCGTTGCAATGGCAGACCGGAATGCCATCATCAAAAGTCTGCCGGCTGTCGAGACGCTCGGATCAACTACCGCTATCAACTCAGACAAGACCGGAACGCTCACCATGAACCAGATGACCGTACGAGTCATTGCAACCGTGCAGCACCGCTACATCGTATCAGGGGAAGGATACAGCTTTTCAGGAACAATACAGAGGACCGAGGGGGATGCCGGGGAAAGCCTGGATCATCTTCTCTTTTCCTGTGCGCTGTGTAACGACAGTGAAGTCAGGGACGGGAATGTGATAGGTGACCCGACAGAGGGTGCCCTGTACGTCCTTGCCGAGAAAGGCGGTATCAATGTACCGGAATTCAGGAGGAACAATCCACGGATCGCTAGTATTCCCTTTGATTCTGATTACAAGTTCATGGCTACGTTCCACGAGATGAAGAGACCGGATGGTGCCATAGTCATCAGGGCATATGTCAAGGGTGCACCTGACGTCATCCTGGCCCGGTGTACCCATGGTCGTATGCCTGACGGATCTGCACGGGAACTAACCGCTGAGGACAGGGAGAGGATCCTTTTAGAGAACGAGCGGATTGCACGGGATGGACTGCGTGTTCTTGCCTTTGCAATAAAAGAATGGGATACGGAGACCTTCAGGAAAGAAACTGACCTGATGCCGCTTATACAGAATCTGATGATGACTGCATTTGTCGGCGAGGTCGATCCTCCCCGTGCAGAAGCAAAAGAAGCAATCACAAAGGCTAAAGAGGCAGGAATCAGGGTCAGGATGATCACCGGCGATCATGCAGTGACCGCAGCCGCCATTGGTCATGAACTCGGGATAGAGGGACGTGCAATCACCGGCGCTGAGTTTGCTGCGATGAGTGAAGGGGAAGCGGCAGATCAGATCGATGATATCGGGGTGATTGCACGGGTAGCACCCGAACATAAGGTCAGGCTGGTGAATGTCCTGAAAGCAAAGGGAAACATCGTTGCCATGACCGGTGACGGAGTAAATGACGCGCCTGCATTAAAGGCAGCAGACATCGGTATTGCCATGGGAGTGACCGGAACAGATGTTGCAAAGGGAGCGGCAAAGATGATTCTTACCGATGACAACTTTGCGACAATTGTTGCTGCCATCGAGGAAGGGAGGAAAGTGTACGATAATCTCCAGAAGTTCCTCCGGATCCAGATCGCCAATTTGTTTATGTTCATCCTGGCATTTCTTGGCTCATCGGTCTTTGCAATAGCCGGCACTGCTCTCTTTACCCCCGGCCAGGTGCTCTGGATCCACATGCTTATCGTTGCCCCTATCGGTGCGTCACTCGGACTTGATACCGCATCACCCGGGATCATGAAGAGAAGACCAAGAAGATCAGACGAATCAATAATTTCACGGGGGATGTATATCCGGTTGTGTATCATCGGGGTATTCATGGCAGGAGCCACGCTGTACCTGGTTAATCTCGGGAATACATCTTCCGGATCCAGTCAGACCGGTCAGACCATGGGTCTTGTCTCCCTGTCACTCATGAATATCTTCCTTGCCTTAAATCTCCGGTTCCCGTATGATACCGCATTCCAGCAGTCAACCTTCTCAAATACGAGGTTATTATATGCGTACCTCTGGGTTTTCCTTGGCACAGTAATGATAACAGAGACCCGGCTGTTTCAGTCCCTCTTCGGCACGGTCTCACTCTCAGCTGAACAGTGGTTGTTCTGTCTTATCCCAGGGGTTCTTCTCTTTTTTGCAGGGGAGATCATGAAAAAACTATTGTGGGGCAGAGAAAACAATCCCATTTCGGTTTGATGTGCAGATAACGACAGGAGAATGATTTTTCTCTGTCACAAAGAAAAATGCAATGTCAGGGTAACCGGATCCTATCCCGAAATCTGTATCCTCGTTCCTGATAACAATAGCGATCTGAATGGGAGTATTCATGAAGAAAATAAAAACTACCCTGTTAATCCTGCTCGTAACCCTGATACTTACCGGTATGGCAACTGCAAAAGAGATGCAGAGCATCTCTGACCCTCAGGAGGACGTATGGAGCGGTACCTGGACTTCAGATGATTTTACCTTTTATATCATTCAGAACGGAACAGAGATAACCGGGACTTATGATCCATATGATATCGATACCTATGATCCCGGTATGATTACCGGAACCCTGTCTGCCGATATGAAGATCTGCACGGGAAAATGGGTTGAATCCGGGCCGAACACGTTATATCTCTCAGACGATGCCATGTCTCATTGGGACACGGGCGGTGTTTACCCGGAAGGAATGGACCAGGACTACTCATACGAGATGATCTGGGAGAGGAGGGGAAGACAGACAGACCCTGATAATCCATGGACCGGAACCTGGGTAAACGATGAAGAGAGGGAGATCATGGTCCAGAACGGAACCGTTGTCAGGAGTACCTATTATCCCCTGCCACCGGATGAGGATGAACCCGGTACATTCGAGGGGACGGTATCAGAAGATAATAGAACCATTACCGGATTCTGGACTGAAACCGGGAATTTTACCTGTATCCTGTCCGGGGATAATTCTTCATTTCATGGAGCTTACATGGTTGACCTGGCAAAGTCAGGTAAAAGTTACCTATGGAATGCAAAAAGGGAGTCTTAACGGTGAAAAAGCCGGGAGAGGAAGAGTTATTCCGGTTATCAAATCAGAAAACGGAATCCTTTCCTTTTTTATAAACCACCCGTATGATACTTTCCTGAACATTTGATGAACAAAGAGATAGAAGACCCATAACTCAGGGGATTTTCGAACAGGCAACACAGGATCCCCTATGTTCCCCTGACCGGGAATCTCCCGACAGATAACCCCTTCTCTTCTCATCAGCCGGATTAATCCCAAATAGAAAGAAAACCTACTGAAGGTATGCTCATCACCGATATCAGGAAAACCGAATATCGCGAGGTTATTGACAAGACCCTGCTTGGAGAACTGTTTCACCCGGCACAGATCCCGGGTACGCTCTCTGCACGATACAGTGTTGCCCATGCACGGCTTGCTCGAGGGAGATCATCCCTGCCCCATACACTCATGCGGTCATCAGAGGCGTATTATGTGCTTAAAGGAACAGGGAAGATGCATATCGGATTAGAGGAAGAGGTGGTACAACCCGGCCAGTTCATCTATATTCCTCCGGGAGCAGTCCAGTATATTGAGAATATCGGTACCGATGAACTTGTTTTTCTTGCAATTGTAGATCCCATGTGGGATGCCGCTGATGAGATACTGGGAGATACAAAACCTCGTACAACCGGTAAAATTGATCCCTTCCTTGCCGAGGCAATCCGCGAGGCTGAATTGGGACGCTCTGAAGGGGGTATCCCCATCGGATCCGTTCTTGTCAGAGGCGGTCAGATCATTGGGCACGGACACAACCGCAGGGTCCAGCAGGATAATCCCATGATACATGCAGAGATTGACTGCCTGATGAATGCAGGCAGGATGCGGTCCTACCGTGACTGTATCCTCTACTCGACACTGATGCCATGCTTTCTCTGTGCAGGGGCAATCGTTCAGTTTGGCATTCGCCGGGTGGTTGTCGGAGAATCACGGACCTTCCTGGGTGCCAGGGAGTTTTTGGTTTCGCATGGAGTTCGGGTTACGGATCACGATGACGAGAGATGTGCGGGAATGATGAATGCATTTATCAGTGAAAACCCGGATCTTTGGAATGAAGATATCGGAAAGGATGACTGATCCTGCCATAAATACCCCCTGCTTCCTGATAATGAGAGGGATTGGATGCTCCCATTTATCATCTTTTCCTCTTTTCCCGAACTGATTCTCTCACAAGCGTAACTCATCTCTTTTTGTTTGTAAACCGGTTAGTTCGGTTTTAAACAAAAACCTGGTTGCAAAAAAAAATTAAATTACCGGACCCTCGTTGCGTTTAAGGGAAGGGTTTGGGCGGATGGTTCCCGTGCATCGGTGTAGGTTCCGGAAAAAGACAGAGTATCCTCTGACAAGGTATAGAAATATCTGCCCGATTCAGTCCATGTTCCGGAAAAGGTCAATGTATCATCAGATAACTCTCCCTCAAAAACCCCGGGATCATCCTCTATTCCTGGTAACGGCTGGTTTGTACCCGTGACATGAGTTCCGTTCTGAGTCAGGGTGTACGTTTTTCTCGGAGTAATCCAGTTGCCACTCCAGATATTTTCTGGATCGAGACTCTCTCCTACCCTTGTTGCGGTTATCTCATAAAGCCCTGGCTCGTCAAGGACTCCTTCACCAGTAGTACCTGTCCCGGATAAAAACATTCCATCTTCTGATAGCGAGAGATTAATACCTCCGGTCTCGATCCAGATTCCAGAATGTGTCATGAAATCCTCTGATACTGCTCCTTCTACCGATCCAGCTTCATTGGTATCAGTATCAAAGGGAAGATAAATTCCAGTGATTATTGATCCGTTCTGTGTATAGAAGAATGTATAATCCTCAGATATCCAGGTCCCGTTCCAAAGACCTTCTGCGTTACCAGTCTGTTCAGCAGATACGATAGAGGAAAAAGTTAAAGCAAGCATCACCATGGCTCCAACCGCCAGAATTCTCTTCATTGTTTCACTCTCACTGAATCATGCTATCTTATTCGATAAAAAAATTAGCATATCGGGTTGAAATGACACAGGGAAAAAGAGATATCCAGACCGGAATTCAGATGGATTATCCCAAAAAACCCGGGAGAAAAAAACGGAAAACGGGTATCTGATAGATATACGGATAGACAGTGATGCTGCTCTCTAATAAATATAAGAGAAAAACAGCGTAAACGAGGATATAACCCGGTTGATTCGGTTTCAGATAATCTCTAAAAATAGAGGGTATTTGGCATAACTATCCTATCCGTGTCGCATTCCAGTAATTACTTTCAGTATCAGGATCGCGATCCACCGTAAAGGTTCCGTTGTAATACGAACCATCATCTGACAGGGTGAATGAGAAACTCCCTGATTCAAGCCATTTCAGGGATGCTGATCTTTTATCATCTGATACGGTTCCTTCAAATATTCCCGGCTCATCTTCGATACCGGGTAATGGTTCGTGGGTACCGGTCACGATAGTCCCGCTCTGAACGAGAACATAGGACTTTCTCTTGCTTTCCCAGGTCCCGCTCCACGGGTTGTCAGGATCGAAACCGTTCCCTGTCCGGGTCACCGTTTTCGGGTAGGCATAGGGATCGTTCATATCCCCTGCAGGATTATTGGAAATAACCCCCGCAAAGGAGTTCTTATCCTCTGAAAGAGTTCCGTTTACAAAACCTGATTCAGTCCAGACTCCAAAAAATGTTCTCGTATCGTCAGATAAGGATCCGGTCAGCAGACCGGCATCATAGGTATCCAGATCAAACGGAACGTAACTTCCCGCTATCTCCGAACCGTTCTGCTGGATAGAGAGGGTATAAAACTGAGATATCCAGGTCCCGTTCCACGGGTTCTCTGCATCACCAGGAAGAACTACCACCTCATCAGCCAGTCCGGTACAGAAGACAGAAAATAGAAGCATTACAATAAGCCCGTATACCTGATTTTTTTTCATGAACTTCTCCTCGTTAAATCAACTATTCTGCTTCATTAAAATTAAGCATACCGATCATGATGAGCAGAACGGTGGACTAATCACCCTAAAAAAGAGAGACTAATACCTCATCATTCTTGAGATGTGAAAAAACCTCTGGAAAGTCCATAACCGGTAGCTGTCTTACAGACCAGTTCTACCTCGTTTTGTGTCACCCTTCGGGTAAGAGATGGATACAGAGATGGACATGACTGCACGATATCCCCGGCAGGGTAATACTGATCCATGATATTTACCCAGGTATTTTTCGAGACTTCTTCTGCAATAAACCGCAATATCTCCTTTGATTCTTCAGCCAGTCCCGGAAGGATGAGATGCCGTACCAGGAGTCCACGGGTTGCGATCCCGTGTCTTAACCGTAAATCACCGACCTGACGGTGCATCTCGCGAATGGCAGCATATGCAAATGTGGGATAGTTCATTGTTTCGGCTATGATCTGACCGGTTTCATCCTCTGCAAATTTCAGATCCGGCATGTAGATATCAACAATACCGTCCAACAGACGCAGTGTTTTTTCATCATCATACCCACCGGTATTATACACAAGGGGGATGCAAAGACCGGCATCAATCGCACGGATGAGTGCCCCGATGATCGCCGGGAGCTGGTGGGTCGGGGTTACCAGGTTGATGTTGTGGCACCCGAGACCCTGGAGTTTGAGGAATATCTCTGCAAGTTCTTCTTCTGTCACCTGGGTTCCCTGATATCCCCTGCTGATCTCATAGTTCTGGCAGAAGGTACAACGCATGGTGCATCCGGAAAAAAAGACCGTCCCCGACCCGTGTATCCCTGATAGCGGTTCTTCTTCCCCGTGATGGGGACCATAGGACGCAATAACCGGATTAAGACCGGTTGCACAAAAACCGATCTTTCCTATAGACCGGTTCACCCTGCAGTGGCGGGGACAGAGAATACACGGGGACGCCCTGCTCACAATCTCCTTTAATTGTGCAGAGAGAAATCCTGGCTGATGGCAGAGATATACAGGTCTCCTGATCGACATATACCCGGGTACCGTCTGGTTTTATTTATAATAATACCGTTTATACAAAAAAACTGCTCGCTTTAACGGGGAGAGAACGCAAAAAAGGTACATTGCCCTGACTCCCTTTGCGTGTTGTACATAATTTCATACGGTCTCCTTCCTGATTCAGGAGATCAGGAATCTTCAAATGAACCGGTGTGAAACATACATCCATGGATATCAGGGATGACAAAAATTTCATCATTATCGCGATTTTATGTATCATTCTGGGTATGGTTCTGATGGTTCTCGTCTCATCTGCTTTTTCGCATCAGCCAAAGGAGAAGATTCATACCGACAGAGCCCCGGAACCCATCGGTCCCTACAGCCAGGGGATTCATGTCAGGGATTACGTATTTATTTCCGGACAGATCGGTATCGATCCAAAAACCGGCCTTCTTGCCGGTGGCATTGAAGATCAGACTCACCAGGTTATGAAGAATGTACAGGCAATCCTCTCTGCATCAGGACTGGATTTTAAAGATGTTGTCAATGCCCATATCTATCTCACCAATCTCTCTGACTTCCCGACCGTTAACGGAATATATGCAGAATACCTGAAAGATGCAGCACCCTCACGATCCACGATAGAAGTTTCTGCTCTTCCAAAGGATGCATTCATTGAGATAGATATGATTGCAGAAAACCCTGAATGACCGGGTAGCACCAGGAAAACGTCAGTCTTTTATTCAAAGATCAGGTACGAGGGGATAAACCCCGATTTTTCCGGACCCGTTACCCTGCCCACCCATCACTTCACTATCGCCGGTTCTCCAGCCAGTGTTATCTCATCGGTCAGGTAATTCCAGTCTATGAATGCCATAACCTGTTCATTGACAGGAAGCCGGTATACCATTTCTCCACCGAGATATACCCCGCTCTCTGCATGAGTGAAATCAATCGCTCCTTTTTTTCCTGCGGTATTCGCGATAACGAGCGGAGCATCTGATATTCTCGTGATGCTCTCCCAGTACTGCTCGGGACCCATGTTCGGATCAGGGTACCAGGCAGCCGATGAGAGAAAGATATCCACATCATCGGAATGATACCTACTGGTAATAGTTGGATCGGTTGCATCAGCACAGATAAAGTACCCGACAGAAAAGTCATCGACCGTGATCGGTACAGAACTTCCCTGAGTTGCCCATTCTTCAAAAGGACCAGGAATAATAACATTTTTGCGATGTATTGCAGAGACATTCCCTTCACGGTCAATGACCACGACCGAGTTGTAGTAATCACTCCCATCCCGTTCCGGAAAACCAATAAAAAGGGTTATATTTTCTTCTTTGGCAATCGATTCGAGACTGTTTATCCAGGGTGAGGGAAACTCAGGTAACTCTTCTAATCGTATGGACCTGACAAATGCATATCCGCTCTCTGCGAGTTCTGGTGTGATAAACCAGTCGGCTCCTCTCCCGCTTGCGATTCTGATTGCTTCTTGAATGGTTGCATGGTTCGCAGTGAAATTTCCTTCAACCGATGCCATCTGAAAGATGGCAATACGAACCGTGGTGTTTGTGAGAGAAGAGGAATAACCTGCCATTCCATCTCCGGCTGCAGGTACAGGTACAAAGAGACTGATAACAAGAGATACAACAAGAAATAAAAAAGCCTGATTTTCTCTTTTTTTACTGTTCACGGGTATTCCTCCCGCCTGTTTTCATTTCTATCTCTTTTCGGATGCTCAATGGATAGACCTTCAATAATCTGAGTATGATACTATCTAACCGATGTATAAAGATTGTATATGATAATAATTTTTATTCACAATCGGTATTATCGTATGTTCAATCAAAAAAAAGTGAGAAGATGTTCGGTGAAAATTTGTCGTTACATCTCATTTCCTTCTCATCGTTCCCACGATATCCAAAAAACAGCATCCGAAAAGCCTGGTCAGAAAAAAGGGAAACAAATATTCCGGCTCCCAGAGAACCCGGACGGAACGGTCAGAAAAACAGGGGATGTGTGGGATCTCAACTGACCCTGGAAAAAACGGTTATTTCTCCTTTCTCATCTGACACTCATCAATGAACATAATGGCTCATCAAACGGTCGTTAATCTGGGGATCCAGTTTCTTTGCCTTCACCAGTGCCTTGTAGGCCTGCTCCCGCATTCCGAGTTTATCATAGACACGTGCCTCCCAGATTAATGCCTTTACATGGTCAGGTTTAATCCGGAGTGTCTGTTCAAAACAGTTCAGTGCATCAGTCATCCTGATATGAGTAACATAAATCTGGCCCAGCGAGAACCATGCGTCTGCATTCTCAGAAGTATAACTGATGATATCCTTGTATGATCTGATGGCATTCCCGGTCTCTGAAAGTGCCTGGTGTGCCTTTCCTTTGTATAGTAATGCCCTGATATCTGAAGGTTTCCTGGATAATACCTGTTCATAGCAGGCAATCGCTTCCCTGAATCTCTCTGCCTGATGATGAAGAAGTCCTAAATTAAACCATGCTTTCAGGTTTAAAGCATCTTTTTTCACTGCTTCTTCGTACACCTTCTGGAGATCGCCATATCGCTTCAGACTCCGCAGGGCAGAGATATGGTATGACCGGGCGGTTTCATCGCGGGGATTTAACTCTAATGCCTTCTTTAAGGGAGCAAGGGCATCCCCGTACCGGTCAAGCATGATACAGGCAAGACCTTTAAACGTCCAGCCGGTACTCTGCTGCGGATACATCGCAGTCAGCTTCCCTGCAACGGGAAGTACTTTATCATACTGGCCGAGTTTGAGGTATGAAAAACAGGAAATACTTAATCCCTGGTAATTATCCGGATCGTAATGCAGCAGACGCAGGGCACTGGAAAGAGCTTCAGCATACCGGTGAAGATTCAGAAATGCCCGTGATTTCATCTCCCAGATATTAATATCGGTCTCATCCAGCTCAAGGAGGCGATCAAGGTACTCATTCGCTTTTTCCGGCCTTTCAAGACGGATATAACAGTAACTGATGAGCAGAAGTGCCCGGTCATGGTTCGGATTATCAACAAGAATCTTCTTTAATTCCTTAATTGCAGATGAGTACTGGTTCAGGCGGATATAACAGAGTCCAAGAAGAAACCGTGCTCTTTTATGACTTGGATCAAGAGACAAGAGATTATTAAGATGAACCGACGCCTCCTCATACCTGCCGGCCTTGCTCATATTCAGTGCATAGAAAAACAATGCCGGTTTTTTTGTGGTTTCCGAATGTAATGCACGTTTCAGGTACACTAATGATTCTGCCGTATTGCCGGTGTAGAGGTGCACGACACCAAGATAGAGGAGTCCGGTTGGTTCATCCGGAATTTCTGCAAGAATCCGGGTAAGGAGAGGGAGGGCTTTGTGCCACTCATGCTCACCGATATACTGCTGAATAGCCGAAAAATTCCTGGCTGCTTCAGTTTCTGATCCGGTTCCCGCTATCGGGATAAAACTGGATAATTCTTCATCAGCATCAGATGAGATGGCCTGCTCATCGGGAAATTCAGATATCGCTGACAGATCACGGATCTCTTCCCCGGGCTCAGATGAGGAATTCTCATCCGGTGATTCAGTTTCCGGGATATCTGAAGGAGGCAGAACCATGAGTATTATACATATAGGGATTATAGCAAAATGAATCCATTGGATAATCTATCAGGTGTTTTCCCAAAGATCATATCTCATGATCACGGCTTCCGGTTTGAGAGAGGAATCAGAATGATTGCATACCGGATCCGTAACGAGAGCAAAAAAAAAAGACTGTTTTTTTACTGGCGGCATAGACGATAGAAGGGGAGCCGGAATGTGGGTTCAAAGCCCAGTTTCCTGGCAAGATGATAGGAATTGACATTCTCATACCTGCAGGACCAGACCGGGATAAAACCATGTTTGAGGCAGTAATCGATAAAAGCCATCGAGGTCAGGGTGGCATATCCCCGGCCCCGGTACGGTTCCATCGTCTCGATCCCGATCTCCAGGAGGTTATCCTGACGAAAGGCACAAAAGACCACTGATACTATCAGATCATCGGCAAGGGCACCAAATCCGACTCCATTCTTACCAAATTCTGAAGCAGTATTCCAGAATGCAGACGGAACAACCGTTCCTTTGATCATGTCATACGATCTTTCATCCAGCCGGATAACATTGGCACCGGGAAGATGAATGTCTGCTTTGGCAGGGTATTTTTCTTCATGAAATGAAAAATTGACTCTCTGGTTTATCTCGATGAAGTGGGTATAGCGGGTCAGTTTATTCTCTTCTGCTCGGATCAGGTGTGATGAGAGAGAAGAATGGAATAAATCATTCCAATAATCAGGATATACCTGCATCCACTCATCATAAAACCGCTGTTTTTTCTCATCCAGAAGATAAGAAAAGAGCCAGGCTTCAAATTCTTTATTTCTCCGGTCTCCGAAAAGAAATGACATGCCGTACCGGTGTACGATATAGGCATTATGAACATCTCTGGCATCATCAACAAAGATCGTTCCATTAACATGCCTTTGTGCAATCGAGCGTGCAAAGATGCAGTTAAAAGGAACCTGATCAAGGAACGGGATAATTCTGTGGTATTCCTGACCGGGTAATAGATTCATGTGTAACGCTTCTTCTCCGGACCCATCTCTTTCATCTCATGATATTCTGCTTTTGTTCAATGAAATTGCACATTGTTATTACCGGTTATTTTGTCTGTATCGATAGTATCATATCAGAAGAGCTGCTATCCCGGGACAATAAACCAGAAAAACAACTGTAATAAAGAATATCCAACCAAAAAAAGGTTTGATATTCCCGGAAAAGAACAAAAACCTGAAACAGGATATTTTTGCCCTATTCTTCTGAATAGGAACTGTTGCTATAGTCCCCAATCTCATCTGCATGTGTTCTCGCATAATCCACGGCAACACTGGTAACGGTTTCATTCACACCAAGCTGACTCAGTAATGATGACAGGAAGGAACCGGCGATTAATCCCTGGGTATCATTATCAATACCAGGTGCTGTAGTATTGGTCTCTGTTGAGTTATCAGCATAATAATCCTTCGCGGCAGCAATAACTGCAGCTGTCTGCGTTTCATTTGCACCGGAGTGCTGCAACATTGAGGTAAGGAGTGATTCTGCCACCAGTTGCTTCATATCATCGCCGGTCATATTGACGGCATCATACTCATCGGTTTCGTTTGCTTCAATCTCTCCCATCACATTCCCTTCGGTCTCTTCCCCGGCAACAGCGGTCTCATCCATATCCTCGGCATAAACCACGGTTCCGGCAGAAACCAGAAGGAATGAGAGGAATAACCCATATATAAGGATCTTCTGAATCGTTTTACACATCTGCATACAAAGCACCTCCGACCTCTTCACGTGAGCGGACAGTACTGGTTACCTGAATAACTATTTATGTGAAACGAAACGATGCATCGTCACGCTTTTTTCCTGCCGCTTGCGGCCGTATTGCCAAAAAAAAGATAATATCGGGAATATGGGAAGGGAAAACGTTTGCAGGAATCGGAAAATTGATCTCCTGATAAAAAAGGGAAGACGATTATTCCCTGGGGGGATGGGAATGATGAAACACCTTCTCATCGATCTCCTCAACACCATGGATAATCTGATCAAGGAAGGAGAGGATCGCAGGCATGACAACAATCGCCCCGGTTAATGAGAATCCGACCACGATGATTGTGCTCAGACCGAAGTTACTGATGATCGGAAATGTTGCAAACAACAATGCCGAGAACCCGAAGAAGGTCGCAAGGCCTGATACGAGAATCGCAGAACCGATCTTGCGTACACTGTTCTTTATCGCAAGAATAGTGTTTGGCGTTTTTTCCTTCTCCTCGAGATACCGTTCCATCACAAGGATCGTATACTCGGCAGCAACACCGATGGTCATCGACCCGAGACAGGCGGTAAGAGGATTGTAATCAATGCCAAAGAGATACAGAACAACCCCGTTCCATCCGACAATGGCAACAATCGGGACGATAGGAGAGACTGCATTGATGTTCCGATACACGATGATAAGGAAGACGACGACGAATAAAAATCCTAAATACGTCATCATCTCTTTGCTCTCAACGATCTCCTCGATAAGCCGCGTGAATAACTCAAATGTTCCGGTCAGGCTCACCGTAATGCCGGGCGGTGGCGAGAGAAATGCCAGATCTCCTTCAATCTGGTGTCGTAAGCCCTGCATTACTTCAGTCTCCATATCAACCGTAGAGATCTGGATGACCGTCTCGGTTCTTCCATACACAAACTGATCTTTCTGTTCTGCAGGGATGCGGCTTAACACCTGATCCAGCTCATACCGGGTCTGTGGCATGGTCCCGTTATTATAGAGCAGGATGTAATCGACGATGCTTGCCGTATCAATAATTTTTGGCTCTGATTTCTTCTCAAAATCGGTAAATTGCTCTATCCATCGCATCGTATCGATAGACAGGACATCTGAACCCGCAATCAGTAACGGAATCGTAGAGGTGGATCCTAAAACCCGGGTAACCTTCTCCATCGTTACCTTTGCCGGCATATCAGACGGAACAAAAGTATTCTCATTTGTACTGACCGGTACCAGGGGATCTACCTGGATCCCGATAAATGCAATAAAAATAACCACGAGCAGTATCGGAACCGGGCGTCTGGCTATCCAGACCGCAGATCTTGACAATCCGTTATCGATGACGTCAGCCATCTTTGATCTTCCGTGACCCCTGGCCTTGTAGTTTGTCAGTACCGCAAAGAGAGGAATGCCTACCAGGGAACTGATATAACAGAACATCACTCCGATGATGCTCACCAGCCCGAACCCCCAGATCATGGGAACGGGGGAGATGTACATGGCTGCAAATCCCACGGATGTTGCAAGCATTGCATACATAACAGCCGGCCCGGTCTTGGTAATGGTAGTGATGATAGCCTCGGGAAGAGGATGATCCCGGGCTTCTTCTTCAAGTCTTGATTGTATCTGGATAGCGTAATCAACTCCGAGACCCAACAACACGGGAAATGCCGCAATAACCGTCATACTGATCCGGATACCAGTAAGTCCCATAAATCCGAAGGTGAGGATAAGACCAATTGCCACGATCACGATGGGAAGGAACCGGTGATTCACATAACTAAAAAGGATTCCAAGAACAAAAATCATGAGAATAAGGGCAGCAGCGATAAGTATACCCATTGATTTACTCATCTCTTCCTGCATCTCATCCTGAAAAGCAGACTCTCCGGTTATATCAATGGTCACACCCGGAGGGATGTTCGTGCTATCGATAAAGGACCTGATATTTGCAAGGGCAAACTTATTCCGTTCTTCGCTTAATCCTGGCTCTAAAGTAACCTGGGCCAGAGTCATCATGTGCGAAGGGACCAGCCTGTTTTTGATGCTGTCAGGTATCTGTTCCTGCAGCCGTGCAATCTCTTCTGAAGAACTTGGTAAAACGCCGTTATTTAAAGGTTTTATCACATCAACGATACTGGTTACCGAATCGACATACTGGAGGTTTTGTAATGCCGGTTCAATCGTATCAAGATAGTGTAAAACGGGGTAACTCGTTGAATCCTCAGACTCAATGATGAAAATAACTGAATCTTTCTGATAGATCCCAAGGTAATGATCCAGAAGCATACCCCGGGGCGATTCCATATCAATATAGGTACTATTACCGGTTTGCATCGAGAGCATCGTCATCCCGACAAGGGAGATAACCATTACCGCAAGAAAGACCTTTGATACCAGTCCGGGCCTGGATACGATAAGATTCGCAAGGCCTGAAAAAATAAAAACCATGTGGTTACCTCACAATGAGAGGAGGGTTATGCCTTCCGTCTGGTATAGATATAGTAACCGGCTCCGAGGATGATGATAACAAGCAATGCGATAACAATCGGGTTGCCGAGAAGAGATCCTATGCCCTGGTTTCTGGTAACGTTGACCGGGACCTTGATGGTATCTGATATCTGGCTGTCATCGAGGGCATCGCGGTACTTAATCTCAGAGTCAAGTGCATATTCTTTCACCGTTGCCCCGCCATCGACAGATACCTTAAAACTGGCGATACCGGTCTCCCCGGGTTTCAGATCGCCGATGTACGAGAGATCATCAGCACTGGAGAACGGATCCACGGCACTTAACCGTACCTCTGCCCCGTAAACAGGAACAGAGCCATTATTCCGGTATGTGATCCTGATAACCTCTTTCTGGCCGGGATTCATCTCTGCCGGAGGGCTGGTTACCGTAAAATCAACCTTGTTGCCAACTGGGATTCCAAACGTTTTTACCGGTGTGTCAACGGTCTCACCATCAGCGTTCTCATAGGTAACATGAAGGCAGACCGGGTACTTCTGGGGCTCAGCATCCTTTGCAACTGATATCTTATACTTCGCAGTTATGATATCTCCGGGGTTAAAGGTTCCAAGGAATACATCGCTGGTAACAGGGATTACCGGTGAATTTTCATTTCTTAACAGTTTTGCAACCGCATTTTTCCCGGCATCCGCACCGGAATTCTTTATGGTGATGGTGATAAAACCGGAGCTTCCGGCGCTGATACTGTCCGCTAAAACGTCTTCGATATCCAGGTTTATGGCAGACCGGACCACGAACGGCAGATCAAGATCCACCTTCTTATCCACATACCGGTAGATGATGCTGTCGGTTCCTATCTGTTCTGCACTCTCAAGGTATTTGTAATCAAGGACTACCGGAAGGGTATACTGTCCCGCCTTTGCATCATCAGGTATCAGTATCTCAAATGTTGCCGGGGCACTGGTGGATCCTTTTATATCCCCGATCATCTGGGGATCTGATTTTACCAGTACCGGACTGTCCCCCGGAACAAGAGAGACAGTCACCATCTTTGCTGTACTTGATTTGTCATCGGAATCAACGATACCTGACTGGACTAATTTTATCTGATCAAGTCCGCTGTTTCGAATCTGAATGGAGAGGGGAACGGTGGTTCCGGGAATAAACTCATTATTCCCGTCGATACTGACCGACAGGTCGGGAGAGCCTGACAGGTATTTCGTTCCGGCAAGCACCGGAGCAGAGAGAAGCGATACACAAAGGAGGCATGCGACTGTCAGGAACAGCAACCGATAGGATCTCTTCATGCTATCCACCGTGCTCTCAAACCAGTCGTTCTCCTCTTCCATCCGTTCTGCATTCGCAGTACATAATCACATTTTTCCATATTTTACACCAATTATTAGGTTACGACAGATACTCTCGTACGATAAAAGAGATGTTTCTCCTGGGTTTTTTTCGATACTCCATCTCCTGTCTTACTGATTTTGGGGTCCGGGATAAATTCCCGGATTTACTCAATTTTTGAGACAATTTTTACAACCGTCTCTCCTGAAGAACAGAGAGCCTGCATATCTGAATCGGGAAGGTTTGCGAGAAGAATCCTCATCTTTTCCCGAATCCTGTTCTGTACAGATTCCAGTCTCTTCTGCCCTGATTGAGAGATGGTGATGTTTATCACCCGGCGATCATCAGGGTTATAGTGTCTTTCCACAAGCCCTTCCTGTACAAGGGAATCAACAAGGGCTGTCATGTAGGGTTTTGAGATGAACAGTTTTTTCCCTAAAACTGACATGGGAAGCATAGGAGTGTGACACAACTGGAACATAAGCCGGAACTGTGCCTGCTGGATGCCGGTAAGTCCCTCACACTCAGCCCATATCAGTTTTTCATGATAAAATTCGATCATGTGCATGAGCACATCTAATGCCCGTTCACGTATTGTCTCATCCATTGTTCCGATCTGCAGTACAGGGTTTTTGTTCAATGAATAAATAGTTTTCTTAATGAACTATTATTATACTGAATTATAATCACGGTAACCCGGGAAGGAAAGAAATTTCATCTTTTTGACGCGAAAGAAGAGAAGTTATCTGATCTGATACCGGGTTGCCGGCTCATCTTTGAGGGAGATAAAGAAAGAACTTGACGGTATAAAGAACAAAACCTACTCCTCCTGCTTCATAACGATAGCCATATCGTCTTTCCTAAAGAATTCATGCGTGCGGGTTGGCAGGGATATCTCCTGATCTCTCATCCCTGAGATCAGGGATTATTATTATCGTATCAGGCAGCACTGGAATCGCCGGACCCTCTGTCAGGTATGACCAGAACACAGAACCGCTCCGGGATGAGACTAATGCCGGGAGCCTGTGCCTGATAGAGAGAGGCATCCCGACTCATAAACCGGCCGGGATCGTTTTTATTCATACCGCACCGTATCAGGCATAGAAACGCTTCCGGCCAACAGGATATATGACCGGTGTAAAAAACGTCATACCACATGGGAATGATAGTATAGTATGCATGATGTGACGATCCGCCTTCTCGGGACCAACGGGTGGTACGCAACAAAAACAGGAAATACTCTCTGTATTTGTATCACCACACAGAACACAACCATCATTCTTGATGCCGGTGACGGGATCCATAAGATTCCGGATCTCATCCCTGACATCCGGACACCAGTTCACCTCTTCCTATCCCACCTGCACCTGGATCACATTGTGGGTCTGCATACCCTTGCCAGATGCTCCTTTCCCGGAGGTCTGACAATCTACGGACCTCCCGGGATCAGAGACGTTTTGTTTCGTTTCATTGATCGCCCGTTTACGATACCAATTGGGGATCTCTCCTACCCGGTAGAGATACGGGAACTTCCCCCCGGAGAGTCACGGGTTCCCTTCCCGGTCACTACCGGGTACCTGAATCACACCCAGCCGGTCTATGGATACCGGTTTGATATCGGTCCCATTATCACATTCTGCACCGATACCGGCCCATGCAATGCGATATTTACGCTCGCAGCAGGCGCGGATCTGCTTATATCTGAGTGTTCCAACCTGCCGGGCAGGATACAGGAGGAAGGCCCTCATCTCAATCCTGAATCTGCAATCAGGTATGCAGAACAGGCAGGTGCAAAACAACTTCTGCTGGTTCATTTTGCTGCAGACCTCTATACAACACTCGAGCAGCGATACCAGATAAGAACGATACAGACACATATTCCTGAAGTCATCATCGGCGAGGATGACCTGGAGATTGTACTCTCCTGCTCCCACTGATACACCATTCATTTCGTTTTGGAAAGAAGTATCGATATTTTCAAATGATGCCATAGACATAGAAGAGGCGTACAGACAGCATCTGATTGGATGATTTGGTTACCGGAAATTTGAGTGATAAACCCGACTGGTTGTTCCGAGAAAAAGGGGAGATTTCTTATCACCGTATCCATGATCTTTCGGGCACCTGCCAGCATCCATGACAGACCTGCCGTTGCAATACCTGAAATATATTTGACCGGAACCTGGATTTGTCATGGAAAAACGGGTTTCCCAAAAAAGTCTGATATATCAAACCAGACCTCGATGACCTCCCCGCTCTCTTTCAGAATGACTTCCTGCAGATCATACTGTTTCAGATCATCTGATAAAAGATATTGTACCCCCTTTTCCCAGCCAGTATCTATCGCCCCATAATTCTGTGATATCCAGTATGACTCTGCGATGACACCCTCCATTGTACTCTCTGCACCAAGAATGATAACCGCTGCTTCCCGGGATGATCCATCTCCCCCTGCAAACGTTACACCGCCGGTATCAGAACTATCCGGATGTATCCCCGATGAGACCCTGGTGATCACAAAGTCCCGGATTGTTTGTATTTCGGCATTCCCGGGATCAATCTCCAATGCCCTGTCAAATGATTCGATAGCTCTCTCATTCTCACCAAGATCCGCAAGTGCGGCACCCCGGCCGTACCATGCCATTTCATTCCCGGGTTCGAGAGAGATCCCTCCATCATATGCGCAAACGGCATCCTCATACTGATGAAGACGAAGCAGAGCGTCACCTTTTGCAATCCATGCAGAGGCGTATAGAGGATCTATCCTGGTGGCCCGGGTAAAGGAATCAATTGCGTCTTCGTACAAAAGGAGGTCACATAATGCCAGTCCCCGGGCATGCCATGCCGGAGCATAATCAGGATTTATCATGACAGACCGGTTAAATGCCAGAGCTGCCTCCTGATAATTGCCAGCAATATAATAATTCAACCCCTCATCAAACCACATATCTGCCGTTTCTGCAGCAACAGACCACCCGCATGCCACGATACACAGCACCAGTACCAGCAGATGAAAAAGACGGTTCATACGAGAGGATTGATCAATCCACCTGATAAAGTACTGTCCATACCAGTCACTATCCGGGATCAATTCGGATTTATCAATGAAATCCATGAAAGTCTATTTATTTTTCTATGACTCATTTGGCGAAAATTTATTGCAAAAAAAATTGCACCGGTACAGGTAGCCGTTCAGAAGGGTCAGGGTGATCCCATGATTACCGGTTGAACAGATTAAAAAGTACTGGGTACACAATACAGATATGGATCCATCTCCTGGGATCACCCAAAAAGTTGATCAGGGAAATGGTGACCCGGGTTATGTATACCCTGTACGTATCCGACCACCTGGCAGCATTCCTGTCTGGTAAAAAAAAAGATCAACCATGAGAAAAGAAAAAGATTCACTCCCCCGAAAGACCAGAACCCGGGATAGAATTCAATGGTGCATCCTGGCAGTCCTGATAGTGTGTATCGCAATCCTGACAATAGTTCCGGCAAATGCCGATGAGAGCCCTTCGGTAATCATCAGAAACTATACGGTTACTCCCTCGGTTCTGATGCCGGGAGAGACCGGCACTCTCACGGTGACTATCAGTAGTACCACAACCTCTACAGAACAGAAATCAGTCACCTATGGTTCGGATGTCGCCAGTCTTACCAGGTCCATCATCCCCTATGTTGAGAGTATCATCCTGAAAAGCACCGATTTTAAGGTCCTTGACGGAGGATCGCACTTCAAGGGATATGTGGGACCGGAGCAGGAGATTCCGGTAACCTTCCTTATCCAGGCTCCGCCGAAAAACGGAATATTCTTCCCCGAAGTCTGGATACGGGTCAGTGGAGGCCAGAGTATCAGGTATCCCGTGCCCGTGAACGTAAATACCCAGGTCTCAGTTATCAGGACACCATCACTCTCACTTGACAACACCTTTAATGACCAGGTAAAGCCGGGAACGCGAATATCAGGAGAACTTTTCATCGCAAACACCGGATCCTCACAGGCTGACAATGTCCAGGTCTACATCAGGGGGAACCCCCCGTCGGTCATCCCTGCCGGAATTAACAGCCTCCAGATAGAGACTCTTCCTCCGGGAAAGGAGATCCGACAAAATATTACCCTTCTTATCGATAAAAATGCCCCGACCGGTCTTATCCAGGTTCCCGTCGATCTCTCCTATGCAGTCCTTGATGGAACAATCATACAACAGGAGGGGAGCATCGGCCTCGATATCAGGGGCGAGGCAGAGATTGGAGTCACCTCAGTTGAGACAAGCCCCCAGCGTGTCGAAGAGAACTCACCGTTTGATCTGATAATCAGGGTTCAGAACACGGGTACCGGGGAGGCAAAGACGGTTGATGCCACCACCGACCTCTCTTTCCCCGGTGCTGAACAGGCTTTTATCGGGAGAATAAAGAGCGGAAATGACGCACCGGCCACATTTATGATAGGAGGAGCACCTGCAGGATCCTATCCCTACACCGTAACTATCACGTTTACCGATGACTGGGGAGTTCATACTCTGGAGAGGGATCTGAACCTTACCATATCAGGGGGTGATGGTTCAGG
>JAFGOM010000041.1 GCA_016926505.1 Methanospirillaceae archaeon | reverse complement strand
TACCCGGGATAGCCACGCCTTCCCGGGATCTCTTCCCGTGCAGTTGATATTTCCCGCAGTGCCTCACAGTAATTGGTCATATCGGTAAGGATAACGAGAACATGGAGATTATGGGTGTAGGCAAGGAACTCGGCAACGGTAAGGGCACACCGGGGGGTAGCTAACCGCTCAATCGTGGGATCATCGGCAAGATTAAGGAAAAAGACCACCCGTTCCAGGGCTCCGGTCCTCTCAAAATCCTTCATAAAGAATGAAGCATCCTTATGGGTGATGCCCATCGCGGCAAAGACAACCGCAAAGTGTTCCCCTTCTCCCAGAACCTTTGCCTGTCGAGCGATTTGTGCCGCGAGATCATTGGCAGGCAGTCCTGAACCCGAGAAGATAGGAAGCTTCTGGCCTCTGACAAGGGTATTTAACCCGTCTATTACCGAGATCCCTGTCTGGATAAAATCTGCAGGCTTATCTCTTGAGTACGGATTGATCGGCATCCCGGCGATATCAAGGACTGCCTCGGGGATGACGTCAGGGCCGCCGTCCCTCGGAATGCCGACTCCGTTTAAGACCCGCCCGAGCATATCACGTGATACTGCTATCGTTGATGACTCCCCGCTGAACCGGACACTGGTATGTAAGTCATCGATACCGCTCGTACCCTCAAAGACCTGGACAACGGCGATCTCCTCTGAGATATCAAGAACCTGTCCGTTTCGTTTCTCACCATTGGGAAGGGTAATGACAGCAGTCTCTCCGTAGGAAACAGATTTCGGTCTTTTAACAAAGATGAGCGGTCCGGAGACGTATGATATCGTCTTAAACTCCTTGGTAACCAGGCTTTTTGTCATGGTTATCCCACCTCCAGTGAAAGGATAGCCTCTTTTATCTCCCCGATGAGGTTGGATATCTCGTCGATCTCTCTTGTCTCTTTCATCCTTGATATCGCTACTTTCTGTGGGAGATCTAAGATCTGCCGTAAGGAAACACCCTTGTTCATCACAGAGAGAGCGGTATCATAAAAGGAAAGAATCGCACAGAGCATCGCATACTGCTTTTTTAAGAGACAGAATGAGTCTACCTCGTGATATGCGCCCTGTTGCAGGAAGTCTTCCCGAATCATCCTTGTTATCTCAAGGATTGCCTTTTCATTCTCGGGCAGGGCATCAGGCCCGATGAGCTGGACGATCTCCTGAAGTTCAACCTCTTTCTGAAGCAGTGCCATCGTCTTGTCACGCAGTTCTCTCCAGTCTGACGCTACATTCTCTTCGTACCAGTCTGAAAGAGCGTCAATGTACAGGGAATAACTCTTTATCCAGTTGATGGCAGGGAAATGCCTGCGGTGGGCAAGGTTAGTATCCAGAGCCCAGAACGCTCCTGCAATCCGCAACGTGTTCTGGGTAATCGGCTCAGAGAAGTCACCCCCCGGTGGAGAAACCGCACCGACGATGGTTACCGAACCGCTCCTGTCATCTGACCCGAGACAGATGACCTGTCCTGCCCGTTCATAAAATGCGGCAAGTCGTGATGCCAGATATGCCGGATATCCCTCTTCTCCCGGCATCTCTTCCAACCGTCCTGATACCTCCCGTAACGCTTCTCCCCACCGTGACGTTGAATCAGCAAGCAGGGCGACATCATATCCCATATCCCTGAAGTACTCTGCGATGGTGATCCCGGTATAAATGGACGCTTCCCGTGCAGCAACCGGCATGTTAGAGGTGTTTGCTATCATGACCGTTCTCTGGATCAACGGCAGGTTCGTCCGTGGATCGATGAGTTCGGGAAACTCGGTCAGCACATCCGTCATCTCGTTTCCCCGCTCTCCACAGCCGATATATACAACGATCTGGGTATTTGACCACTTTGCAAGGGTCTGTTCAGAGACGGTCTTCCCGGTCCCGAAACCGCCGGGGATCATGGCAGCCCCGCCTTTTGGTATCGGGAAGAGCGTATCAAATATTCTCTGGCCGGTGAGAAGCGGAAGAGTCGGATCAAGTTTTCTTTTGTATGGCCTGTTTTTCCTGACCGGCCATCGCTGCATCAGGGTTATCTCTTTTGCATCATCAAGGGTACAGATTGTCTCTTCAACCGTAAACGATCCGGTTTTTATATCGGTAACAACCCCTTCAACCCCGGGGGGAATCATAATTTTGTGCTCAATATGATACTCCTGCACGGTTCCGACGATGTCTCCCTCACAAACGGTATCTCCGACCGTAACACAGGGATTAAATTCCCATTTTATCTCTCTTAAAAGACCCGGGACGCTGATTCCTCTTCCGATAAAATCACCTGATTTTTCTGCAAGGATCGGCAGGGGCCGCTGGATACCATCGTATATTGAAGAGAGGATACCGGGACCGAGTTCAAGTCGCAGAGGATTCTCGGTAATTATAACCGGCTCACCAACCGTCAGCCCGGTCGTGTCTTCGTAGACCTGGATAATTGCACTGTCTCCTTCCAGACGGATTATCTCCCCGTTTAAAGCCTGGTTCCCAACCAAGACCACGTCATACATGCATGATCCGGTCATATTCTGTGCCATGACAACAGGGCCGGTGATTCGCGAGATTACTCCTTTCTTCATGATTAACACCTCATTGTAACGTGATATTATATCCGATAGCCTTGCGCAGCAGACGTTCAATATAACTTGTCCTGTCAATCTTCTGCGATCCAATCGGGATGGGGATAATGAGTGGCCGGTATGACTCTTCTATCTTTGTCATGACATGCTCATCAATAAAGGGCATGAAATCTTCATTAACCGCAACAATACCCATATCATCCTTGTACAAAAGATCGGGGATTATCTTTCCGGCATCTTGTGGAAATTTCGCCTCAATCACCTCCACCCCGGCAAGCCGGAACCCGGAGGCAGTATCAGGATCCGTTACCACAACAAATCTATACATGGATAAGCTCCCGTTCCAACTCTTCCTCATCCATCAGTTCGGTTTTACACCGGGTTATGATTCTGAGGTTCGTTATCTCGACATTCTTTGCTGCAAGGTACCCGATAACCGGGGCTATTGAGAGGGGATCGAGCCTGCTTACCGATACCTCTTTTCTGACCAGGAAACGCTCCAGTTCTTTCTCGTATACCGATTGTCCCCTGACCTTTACGAGCTCCGATGGAATCTCGTTTAAAAATGAATAGGATGTTGATGCAAGCGATGAGATGATCTCACCCGTATTTTTCGCCTGTATGAACTGGAGGAGAGTTGGAATGGAGAGTTCTTTTCCCCCTTCCAGAAGATAATCGCTGGCAACTTTTGGATCAACATGGTCTTTCTGGAAACGAAAGGTAGTCTTGAGATTGATGATATCGATCTCAGTAGACAGGAGATCTAAGACTATCGTATCTGCATACTTTTTTCCTGAAACCCGGCGCAAAGCATTCCGATAATAGTATTTATCAAGTTCGTGCTCTAAAACAGCGAGGTCGCGTGTCTTCTGGTATTGCGGGTAGGCTCTGGTAAGTGGTATGGCATATTTATAATTCCAGCTGGCAAGCAGGTCGATAACCGACTTGATATCCTGTTGTTTCATCATCTCGATAAGGGTGACCTCATCAAGTTCGCCTGCAGGCATCAGGCAGTCAAGGATCTCTTCTTTTGGGAGATGAATATTTTTTCCGCGTATAATCGTCTTGATATTATGAACATCCCATTTATTGACAAGAACTAAAATGTACTTCTCAAACTTCTCTCCATGAACTAAAGAGAAGATGAGACGATAGGTTCTGAGTAAATTGGTACGTAATGCATCCTCGATGCATGAGACACCGGAGCAGGAGACGCTTGCCTTTTCAATGTCAGATTTATACGGAGAATTAATCAGTTCATTGACAATAGCCTCCATATCGGGTTTTACCAGCAATTTGCTGATGAATTCAGGGCTGAGCAGATCACCTTTCATCCCCCTGACCCTGGCGTTGACGTACTCAATATACATAGGTTCTTATCCGAATAATTCACGAAAAATATCTTCCTTTAACATTTCCCGTCCTCTCTCCAGCCTTGATTCAATGGTATTTCGCACGATTATCTTTCCATCTGCAGAACGTACCCTGACTCCACCGGCTGAATCACTGTCAGCCACGATGGTATATGAGGCTTTTAATTCACGAAGGGATGTTTTGCATACTGCATCATCCTTTGGATCGATATGAATAACCGGATCCGGTTCATCCAGTTCAAGTAATGCTTCCTTCAGCATCGTGGTAAAAAAATCCTGATAATTATCATGTGATCTGATGCTCTGTAACTCCCGGGTTGCAGAATCGAAACATGATTCAAAGGCGTTGTACTTCTCTCTGGTTAATCCGGCTTTAACTTCGGAACGAATCGAAAAAAGTGCTTTAACCTTCTCACTCTCGATCTTTTTCTCTGCCAGTTCCCGGTGTTTCTCACCTTTCATCTTCCCGGTCTGTTCAGCATCTGAAATGATACAGGCTGCTTCTTTCTCTGCCTTTCTGAGTATTTCTGATACTTCTTCACAAGCAGTTGTCTGGATGTCCCCGATGAATGTCTCCGTGTTCATGAATGTGGCCTCCGGTTGTTTCGACAGGAAATTTTTGTGTTGTGCCGCAGGATAATGTGCGTATTTACTGTCTTTTCCCGTTGGAAAGATCAATCTGCAGAATTTCTGCCGCTTACATTATTATCATCATCGCTGCGATAACAAACCCTAAAATAACCATTGTTTCCGGGATTGCTTCGAGGACAATGACGATACCGGTCAGTTCCGGTTTCTCGGCAATAGTGCCCGCTCCGGCTGACCCGATCCGGGACTGTGCCCAGCCTGTTCCGATTGCACCTAATCCGAATGCGAGTGCAGCACCAAATGCTACTTCCATTGATACCATTGTTTTACACCACTTGATAATAGATACCACGCATATTTCAATATGTCGCTGATTTACCATGATTGGGTTTTATCTAGAATCTTCTATGAAAACGCTTTCTCACCGGTTCATTACCATTTTCCGTTAGGGTCCGGTATATCTCTATTTTTTTGAGGTTTCGTCTGAAATTTTGTTTTCATGAGCCTCATATCTGACAGATAATACACATTTGATCATCTCTGTGTTTGTTTTGCGTTATTATGTGATTTTTTTGATACAATTCCGGTTTAATCCTTTTTTTGAGAGAAAAAGGGGTCTGGATACCTTTGCGCGATAAAAGAGAGAATATTGGTGCTAATTTTCAAAAAATGTATAATATCACAGAATATTACTACCTGAGTGGGAAATACATTGCTTTTCCAACCCCTTTCATAGCGTCCTGGTTTTATTCCATCTTTCCCGGTTGTTTGTATTTTGATTTCGGGATGGCCAACAGGAAATTTTATCAGGTGAGGAAACAACTATCAGTGCACTGGTATCTGGTTCGCAGGAAGGAATACAATAATCAATGGTTTATTAAACTGAAAGTTGGAAGCAGGATAGCGAACTGATATCGAAAAAAGATAATACAGGATAATCCTGATCTGAGGGTAAAACCCCCGGTTACAGAGGTGGAAGTATGGGAACCGAGACGGGAATACTTGATGAAATTAGAAAGGCAGAGGACAACTGCAGGGAAAAGATTGAACAGGCCAGAGTTGATGCCACAAAAATTGTGTCTGATGCTCTCAAGAAGGCAGAAGAGATAAGCACCCGATACGAAGAAGAAGGGAAAAAATCTGCAGATCTCTTAATTGAAACAAACCGAAAGAAGATTCAGGAAGAAGGAGAGCGGATCCTTTCTGCTGCCCGGATTGAGATAGAGAATATAAAAAAACAGGGTGAAGCCTCTGCACCGGCTGCGATTTTGTTCTTAAAAAAGAAGATAACAGGTACCTGATGGCGTATGTTACATACCATGAAAAAAATCCTGGTCGTCGGGCACAAGGAGGATTTTCATCAGATAGTTGACCTGTTATTTGCCATCGGAACCCTGCATCTGGAGGATGTAACCGACTCCATATCATCAGACAGCCTCCCGGTTAACCGGTGGGAAGAAGATTCAGAGAAAGAAATTTCGTCCCTTCTGGTTAAAATTGGCGGTATTATTCAGTTTCTGCCTGTTGAGACAATCTCCCGGGAGCAGTATGACCGGCGGTTTATCGAACTGCAGCAGATGGATCGCAATCATTTCATTGATTATACCAACCAGGTCATCTCTGAACTTGAGTCAGTAACACGGGATCTTTCAGAGAAGAAGAGTAACCTGGAGTTTGAGTTAACTGCCCTGCACCGGTATGAAAAGACGCTTCAGAAGATCCAGCCGATTGAGAACCAGCTCCCGGTATTTGAGGGATATGAAGTTACCGTTCTGCTTTTGCAGAAAGAGTACCTCAATATCATCGATGTCATAAAAGATGAGATAAAAAAGATTACACGGAATAAGTTTGAGCTGATATTTGCTGACATTGATGAGGATACCATTGCAATCATCGTCGTTTATAACAAGAGATTTTCTGACAGGGTTCATTCATTTATATTCTCAAAAAACATAAACGAGTTCAGGCTGCCTTCCGAGTACATGGGCAAGCCGTTTGTGGATGTATTAGCATTAATTGATACAAAACGGAAAACATTACAGGAAGAACTTATCCTCTCAACAGAGGAGATGGAGATCCTTTCACGGGAGTGGTATGGGAAATTATGTGTATTAAAACACATTCTTGAGGATAAATATGAAGCGGTCCTCTCCTTTAACCAGTTCGGGTATACCTCGTATACCTGCATGATCATGGGGTGGGTTCCCCTGGACTTCCTGAAAAAGACAAAAGAGTCTCTTGGAAAGACATTTGGATCAGATATTATCATGACGGTCCTTGATGAATCTGCGGAGTTTGAAGAAGAACCGCCGATCCTTTACAAAAATCCGCGAATTGTAAAGCCTTTTGAGTTCTTTATGGGACTGCTCACCCCTCCCCGGTATTTTGAGATCGATCCCAGCCCGCTTTTTGCGATATTCTTTCCGCTCTTCTTTGGCCTGATGGTTGGTGATATCGGGTACGGTATTGTGATCCTTCTCTTCTCTCTCTTCATGAGGTTCCGGTTTCCTGATACGGACTGGATTGTGAGTCTCTCGGCGATTCTCATCATATCATCAATTCCGACAATTTTTTTCGGTTATTTATACGGAGAGTTCTTCGGGGATTTCGGGGAGATAATGGGCTGGCTCCACCCGGTTCACATCGCGGGTATCAGTCTGAACCGCATGGAGTCTATGATGCCGATGCTCATTCTTGCCATCGCACTTGGGGTCGTCCATGTCTTTATCGGGCTGTTTCTTGGGATCGTCAATGGTATCACAAGCCATAAAAAAAGACATGTGATGGAAAAAACAGGGATGCTCAGTATCTTTACCGGGGTCATCATCGTATTTCTCGCTCTCAACCGGGTGATCCCGGAGGATTTCATGCTTGCCGGGTTTGTAATCATGGCTGTGGCTATTCCCCTCATCCTGCTCGGTGCAGGTGCCATGGGTCCGATCGAGATAATCGGGACCGTGGGAAATATCCTCTCATATGCCCGTCTCATGGCTATCGGGATGGCATCGGTTATCCTTGCTGCCGTTGCCAACAAACTGGGTGGTGCCATGGATGTTGTTATCGTCGGGATTATTATTGCGGTACTGTTGCACAGCCTGAACATTCTTCTTGCAATGTTCAGCCCGACGCTTCACTCCCTCCGTCTTCATCTTGTTGAGTGTTTCTCCAAGTTTTACGAGGGCGGAGGAACGCTGTATACTCCGTTTCGGGGAAAAGAGAAGATGCGATAAGAAGATATATCGATAATCCCGGAAAATCCGGTATCACTGAATTGGTAATATCTGCATTCTGCGACAGCCTCTGTAACTGATAAAATGGCGATTAAAAAATTTCGATCTGTTGTATGGCATCAGACTCCTCTATACCACCGTGATGCATCAATCATGATTTTTCATCCCGGGTCGGAAATCCGATAATAATCGTTCCTGTCTGTTTATCATAGGGTTGTTCTATCCACCCCCCTGCAGATCTGACCTCTCTGATGAGGGCTCCGGGAATTTCATACAGAAAGCCTGACTTTTTATCGTTATTCTCCGGCTGGAATGAGATAATGACCTTCTCTTCATGCCTGCAGGTATCAATAATTACGGTTTGTACCGTTGCATCATTATACCGCTCAAGAAGTGCTGAGAAAAAGTCAAAAAGCCGATCTTTGTCTGCAATGATAACAGGATTGGTATCGGTTCTGATACGAATTCTGACTTTTCGTGCCCCGATTGAATGTGCGATGCGATGCATGAGTACACGGGAGAAGAGCTCCTGGTCTGCTGCAGCTGTAAAGATATCGTCATCAGAATGGATTCGATTCTGTTCATTTACCATATCGGTGAACATATCATCAAGGTTTATCTTTGCAAGACATATTGGAGGAGGATTCCCTGATACGAGATCCATAAAGTCGGTACAGAGACGCGATGCCCTGCGGAGCATGCCGGTGTCAATAAGTGATTCGAGGGCATCTTTTGGGAAATGACACTGTATCTTTTCTGTAATGGCGAGAGCTTTCAGTAATACCTGGTACTGGATCCTCTCACCCTTTCGGTATGCCTCGTAAAAATCGTTAAAGGCAGAAAGGAACTCATCGATGGTATCTCCTTCAAATAGGGATGATACTCTCTCTGCTGCAGGATCTTCACCTATCTCTTCGAGATAATACGCAAGGACCATAATTCTTCCTGCAATAATCGGAAAGATCCGGTTTGCCTCCCTGATGAGATCGAGGGCATAATGAACCGTTTCTCTGATAAATACCGTATCGATACGGATAACCGGTGGCATTGCAAGAAGCTCCTCTTCCATTATTCTGAGGTGTGGCTGCATGAGGGAATAGTACTGTGCATTCCCGTGTCCGGAACCGATGATTGAGATCGGACGGTTTTTGAGTATCCAGTCCAGACGGATCATTGTTCTGGTCAGCTCTGCAGGGTCCCACCCCGGAATCCCTGCAACGGCAGGATTCGTGGCAAAAAGGATATCCCCAAGGTGCATAAACCCGCCGTATGTGATGCAGATTGAATCTTTTGAATGACCGGGTGTATACCATATCTCCAGGATTTCATCATTTTTAAACCGGAGTCGCTCGGAGATAACGGTGATCCCTGATGAGGTCTCGTAGGATTGCGGATAAAGACAGAGATCGTAAGAACCAGGTATGGGTACGGTCCGGGTCTTTCCTTTGTACCGGTTATCCCCGGTAAGGAGTGAGATATCTGCCGGCCTCTTTTGAAAAGGGAGATGGAGAAGATCGGCAGCGGTTGTTGTGTAATCCCCGGATTGCAAAGCTCGTGCACCAGACTCCTGCACACAGAGGATGTAACGATATCGTGCCTGATTACGGGCGATGAGACCCTGGTAGATGTGATCCATGTGGGCATGGCTTACCAGAAGAAGAACAGGTTCGGAAGGATGAGCAAGGGTGTTCTTCAGGATCTCTTCAATATGTTTCATCTGTTCCCGGTCTGCGCCGGAATCGATGAGGAGTATCTGTTCTCCAATCCGGATTATCCATGAGTTTGAGCTGGTGATATCCGGTTTTTTCATGAGCGGATATATCCAGCCGTCCTTTGTTCCTAAAACCTTTTGCCATGTATTATTCAGTAAGGGTATCGGGCACCTCCTGTGGATCGATTGGAAAGAAGTTGAAAATACTTTTGTTTATGCAGAAATATCTCTTCTGATTTGGTTTTTGCTACCGCATGAATAATAATAAAGAGTCATCAGGGGCAGACCATAAAAAATGCATCATAAATAAGCAGATAATACCCTTTATTTCTGATTTCATGCAGAAATTCATGCAAAAACAGGATGACAGCCAGGTATCATGAATCCGGATGGATGAGATAACAAATACCAGAATACGATGGTAATGAATGTAGGAGGGCAAGACCTTCCCATCTGGTCTTGACAACGATACCTTGTTGTATATGGTATATAAGACCAGATGTTTATTTCAGGTACGTTGTAGTACCATCCGGTTACATGGGTACCGGTTAGATACACCTCCCTGTATCCTGATAGGGAAAAGGGGTGTGCCGGATTATGGGAAGAGCGATACTTTCATGCGATCATTGTAGAAGGATCGGGGTTTCAGATTTTGTTTCATCCAACTCCCACCAGGATTCGCTTTCGTTGTCCCGGAGCAGGCACGGTTTGTTACATCAGATACTGGTGCCCGGTGTTTTTTAAAAAAACCGGGGTATCCCGGTATTGCAACCCGTATAATACCGATCTGGTGATTGATTCATGGGAGTACTAAAGTCTTTACACACATAACCTATAGTATGGCTTCTAACATCCACCGGATAGAAGTGAGGTATCTGTCCGATCCCCGGGAGAAGACCAGGACCGGGAGGATACGTTCCTTAGGGTTTCCTGTTGATGTGCTGCATCTTATTGATGTCTATACCATCGCAACTACAGAGCGGGACTTCTCTAAAGATGAACTTCTGGATATCGGTGGCCAGTTGATAAACCCGGTTATCCAGGAATTCACCGTTGATCAGGCAACAGAAGCCACATTTGATTATGCCATCGAGATTGGATTCCTGCCCGGTGTTACCGATAATGCCGGCAGGACTGCACAACAGACAATAGAGGATTATTTCGGGTTTTTGTTATCAGATAATGAAGCGGTATTCTCGTCCCGGTTATACCTGGTATCCGGAGCATTCAGCGAGTCAGCACTTCATGAATTCATCGCAACCCTTGCAAATCCCCTTATCAACCGGGTACATGTAAAGAGCAGGACTGAGTACGGGGATTGTGGGATGGATCCGGTTGCTCCTTTTGTCTCTCTTCATGAACGGCCGATGGCAGATATCGTAGACCTCGATATTGATGACCACGACCTTGTACGCCTCGGAAAAGAAGGGATACCGGATCCTGTCACAAAAGAGCGAAGGGGGCCTCTTGCACTTGATCTCTCCCAGCTGCATGCAATACGTGATTATTTCCGTTCGCATGGCCGGAAACCGACAGATATTGAGATAGAATCCCTGGCTCAGACCTGGAGTGAGCACTGTAAACATACGATCTTTGCATCAGCGATGGATGATGATCTCCCGGATGGGCTTTACAAGACCTGTATCCAGGCTGCAACCAATGCCATCAGGAAGGAACGGGGAAGTGATGACAATTGCATTGCCGTTTTTACTGATAATTCCGGTGCCATTGTCTTTGATGAGAATTATCTCGTGACACACAAGGTCGAGACCCATAACTCTCCGTCTGCCCTTGATCCCTTTGGCGGAGCACTCACCGGGATAGTTGGAGTGAACCGTGATACGATTGGTTTTGGTCTCGGGGCAAAACCCTGTATCAATGTATATGGGTACTGCACCGGTGATCCAAAAACAAGTCCGTCTCTGTATCGTTCGAAGAACAGAAAAAATCCTATCCTCCCGCCCAGAAGAATATTTGAGGGTGTAATCCATGGTGTTGGTGTCGGGGGGAACTGCTCAGGGATACCAACACCACAGGGATGGTGTTATTTTCATGACCGGTATATCGGGAAACCCCTTGTTTTTGCAGGAACCGTCGGGGTCATGCCCCGTCTTTTCGCAGGGAAGATGCTGCATGAAAAATGTGCCCGATCCGGAGACTACATCGTTATGGTCGGGGGACGGGTCGGGAAGGATGGTATTCATGGTGCCACGTTCTCATCCGAAGCCCTCGATCCGGCAAGCCCGGTGACCGCTGTCCAGATAGGAGACCCGATAACCCAGAAGAAGATGTCTGATGCGATCGTCAAAGAAGCACGTGACGAGGATCTCTATTCCAGCATTACCGATAACGGGGCAGGAGGACTCTCCTGTTCCGTTGCAGAGATGGCAAGGGAATGCAACGGGTGTCATGTCCTGCTTGATCGGGTTCCCTTAAAATATCCCGGGATGGCCCCGTGGGAGATATGGATATCCGAGTCACAGGAACGGATGACACTAGCCGTCCCATGCGAGAAACTGGATGAATTTTTGGAACTGATGAGTCGTCGTGATGTTGAAGCTACCGTTATCGGCGATTTTACCAACAATGGCAGATGCGTGGTTGAATTTCATGGGGAGGTGATCATGAATGTAACTCTTGATTTTCTACACAACGGACTTCCAAAAAAGCATCTTTTTACCTCCCGGGTCTGTGTGACATACCCAAACCCTGAAATATCCTGTCCTGACCGCCTTGATGATATCCTGATTGAGATGCTTGCACGGAAGAATATCTGCTCAAAGGAGTTCATATCTATCCAGTATGATCATACTGTCCAGGGAGGTCATGTTCTCGGCCCGGTACAGGGTCGTGGACGGGTGCAGGCAGATGCTACCCTGACAAAAGTAGTGCCCGGTTCACAGAAAGGAGTAGGTCTCTCGCAGGCCCTGTTCCCTGAGTATACCGAGATCGATCCCTACCGGATGGCGATAGCGGGTATTGATACTGCGATTCGTGGTCTTGTTGCAATGGGTATCGGGTTAGAGACCATCGCTCTCCTTGATAATTTCTGCTGGTGCTCTTCAGATGATCCCGAACGCCTCTGGCAGTTAAAACAGGCAGCTTTTGGTTGTTATGACGGAGCAACCGCATTTATGACTCCGTTTATCTCGGGAAAAGACAGCATGTTTAATGACTTTTCAGGTTATGACAACGAGAACAACCCGGTAACGATATCAGTTCCCCCTACTCTCCTTATCTCCTCTATCGGGATTCACAGGGATGTTACCAAAGCGGTATCGATAGATGCCAAGTGTGAAGGTGATCTCATCTACCTTATCGGACCAACCGGTGATGCACTTGGTGGATCAGAGTACTATTCGCATCTGGGTTTTCGTGGGAATACCGTCCCGGGGCTTAATCCTGACCAGGCACGGAAGCGGTATGATCGGATGACATCAGCGATAGAAAAAGAGCTTGTTGCATCAGCATATCCCATAAACCGGGGAGGTCTGCTTATTGCCTGTGCAAAAGTATCGATTGCCGGCGATATCGGGATGGAAGTTTTTATTCCTGACGATGTACGGCCTGATTACTACCTCTTTGCAGAGACTCCGGGAAGATTTCTGGTCACGATAAATCCTGATAACCGGTCTGTGTTTGAAGAGATTTTTGGCAATGACGCACGTTGTATCGGCCAGGTCCGGGGAAGAAGACTGCGGGTAGAAGGAGAGAGTCTCCTTCTCGATCTCCCCCTTTCAGAGATTGCAGATGCGTACCGGGAACCATTCAGGGGGTATTGATATGAATGCAGAGCACGATTCTTCTGACCGCATAACGGGAACTTCAATAAACCCGGTCCACAATCTTATCCGTGAAAAAGCCATCATCATGAGTGGATATGGGATCAATTCTGAGATGGAGACAAGAGACGCCCTTCTGCGGGCAGGAATGGATTCTGATATCGTTCATATCAATGACCTGATAGCAGGAAGAAAACATCTCTCTTCCTACCGGCTTCTGGTCTTCCCGGGTGGGTTCTCATATGGTGATGATACTGGTGCCGGAAATGCGTACGCGAACCGGATACGAAATAATCTCTGGAAGGAACTAAAAGATTTTCTTGCCAGGGACAATCTTGTGCTTGGTATCTGTAACGGATTCCAGGTACTGGTTAATCTTGGTATTGTTCCGGCATTTGAGAAAAATTATGCCCGGGATGTAGCCCTTATGCCGAACCGGAAAGGAGTGCTTGAGTGCAGGTTTGTAACCATAAAACCCGCTGCAGATTCTCTGTGGACCCGTGATATTACGTCTTTATCCTGTCCGGTTGCCCATGGGGAAGGCAATTTTTCCTGCAGTGATGAGATCCTGAAACGGTTACGGGAGGAGAATATGGTGGCTTTTACCTACTGTCGTGAGGATTTAAGTCCGGCAGCAGGAGAATACCCCTACAATCCCAATGGATCACGGGAAGACATTGCAGGCATCATCTCACAGGACGGGAAAGTGCTTGGGCTGATGCCTCACCCGGAACGGGCGGTGGAGTTTGTGAATCTCTATAACTGGCCGAAACAGAAAGAACTGTTAAAAAGGGCTGGGAAACCGCTTCCTGATGAGTCCATGAATATGCAGTTGTTTCGAAATATTGTCAGGCATTTCCGGTAATTGGTACCGTTATTTGTTATTCTTTTCAGGACAATACCTTCTTTTATCAGATTCGGATTTTTTTGCCTGTTGAGGTGAGAGTGGTATGAACGAAAAAAGCATCTGATAAAAATCCGACAAATATAAACTTGTTTCTTTTCTTCTTGTACCCTCTCCCCGGAACCGGGATTTCTAATTAGAAACGTAAAATATCAGATCCAGATCGTATGTTCCAGGAATATTTTTCCTCCGATCAGGACGAGAATCATTCCTCCGAAGATGTCAACCTTCCGGCCAAGGAGGTGACCTGCTTTCCCTCCAAAACAGACTCCGGCTGCCGAGACAAGAGCTGCAACAATACCGATAACTGCTGCCGGAATCAGGGGATCTACCTGCAGGAATGCAAACCCGATACCCACTGCAAGGGCATCGATACTTGTTGCTATCGCAAGCACGAGAACAGGGATAAGATGGATAACATCAGGGGGGTCTTCTCTGCCATTATTTCTGATTCCTTCAAAGATCATCTTTATCCCGATGATCCAGAGGAGCCCGGCTGCTGCCCAGTGATCCCAGGCAGCGATGAGATCGGCAAACCCTGTTCCGAGGGCCCAGCCGGCTACCGTCATCCCACACTGGAAACCCCCGAAAAAAATGGCAAGGGTTGCGGCAGTTCTCAGCCGGGAACTATTGGTCGTGGTGCCTGCGGCAAAAGAGACTGCAAGGCAGTCCATTGCAAGACCAAGAGCAATCAGAAGAGATGTATAGAGGGATTCCATCGATTCAAGCCAATTACTCGCTTCTGCATCTCTTTTGCATCACGAGCGAAGGTACATGATAATGAAGGGGGATTGGTAACCGGGATACCCGTTTCCTCAATGCTAGCAGGGATTTCATGGATATTTTAATTGAAGCTGATGATCCTGCAATGACGGCTCGTAATTCATAACGATTATCTCGTTAATTGCTCCTCTCCCGTCTCCCTTACTATTTATCATCCGTGCTGCACGTACCCGCTCGATCGTGTATGCCTGATACAGGTCGTCAAAGAAGTGATCATCGGGATCCTCGTTTTTGGGATCCGAGTTACTGAGCATCACCTGTGCTCCCGTCCGGTCCAACCCGGCAAAAAACGCCGAAAGTCTGACCTGGTCATCTTCTGAGAACCCTCCCTGTGAGTATGAGGTAAAGGTCGATGTCTTATTTAAGGGACGGTAGGGGGGATCGATATAGACAAAGGTAGAATCAGTAACATACTCCCGGCACCGGGTAAAATCACCACACAGAATGGTTGTGTTTGCAAGAATTTCACAAGATTTTCGAAGATTTGATTCATGTAAAATTCTCGGGTTTTTGTATTTTCCGAATGGGACATTGAACTCTCCTTTTGTATTGACACGAAAGAGTCCGTTAAAACAGGTTCGGTTCAGAAAAAGGAGTTGGGCTGCCCTTTCAATCCATTCGCTCCGGTATGAGCTGTAATCAAATCCCTGACGTTTTGCGTTTAATTCGGTTCTAATCTCGTAATACATTGAGGATCTTTCAGGGGTGGTAAGGAGATCGTACCGTTCCTGGTATGCAGCAAGGAGGTCAATAAGGGCATCGACGTCTTTTTGTACAACACAATACGTGAGAATGAGTTCTTCGTTTACATCACAGATTATTGATTCTTTCATCGGGAACAACTGGGAGATATGAAAAAAAACGGCACCGCCGCCGACAAAAGGCTCTATGTACCGGTCGAGGCTCCCGTTCTGCAGTCCCCGTGGAAACCGTTTTACAAACTCAAACAGAAGCTGGGATTTTCCACCTGCCCATTTAAAGAACGGTGTGGCCGGCCCGTTCTCCTGGTTGCATCTTCGTCTCTTTACCGGTACCCGGTCATTACTTGTGATTGCATTCATGATAGGAGGTTTGTAAATATGCAGACATATTGGTAACACAGAGGTATCAATACCCATGCTTACCCCGGGCTTCTTTGTCTCTGCCAAAGCGGCGAAAAAATGTGAACCGGGCAAAAAAAATCTGATGATTTGTTTCCTTTTCGTCTGAATACCTGTACCGCGTTAGGAATTGTGATCCCAAAAATCCGGAGAAGATCTCACTCCTGTCTGCTTCTGATGGGGATCGATATCTATATCTTCCCGTACAGGAGGATCTATTCTGTTTTCTCTATGGGAACAATTCTCGAAAATATCTGGAGTATGAACATGTCACGGACGATAAACCCGGTAATGGGTCTTTTATCTGTATTCTTTTTAATCGGACTGGTCTGTCCGGTTATCGCTGCACAGGATACGAATAGCCTTTCTATCGATGATATCTTACAGATGGAGTACCTCCATCATTTCTCGATTACTCCTAATGGAAATACTCTTCTGTACCATATCTCTCACGGGGATGATCTTAATCCACCACAGGATTCGGGAAGGTTATGGATGATATCCCTTTCAGACAGAAGAGAGACTCTCATTACCGATCCGGGTGAATCGGTGATTGCCTGGGCATTATCTCCTGACGGTTCAAAGGTGGCATATACCGCAATGTCCCTGACCGGCGGGGATACGTATCTCTCAATCTATAATCTTTATACCGGAGTCAGGACAAAGATGGATTCGGTACCTGATGAACTGTTATCCGGTTTTTCCTGGCTGGGTTCAGGAAAACTGGCATTTTTGGGAGCATCTCCTGATGCCCTGAATGATACGCGCCCGGGCAAGGTAATCATCATGGATACGATACCTGATCCGGTTGTTTTGAAATCCTATCATCTCACTGATGGAAGTGTGAGTGTGCTGACCGGTAATAATGATGTTATTTATGAATACGCACCATCCCCTGATGGCAGATATATCCTCTATAAAGCAGCAGAGTATCCTGAGTCATGGCTGGTAAATCCGGTATTCCGGTATATTATTCTTGAGGTCTCTACCGGCAGGGAAGACGAGTTATTCATCCTTGAGGAGGGATACCAGGATGAGAATGAGTTTACCTGGGCTCCGGACAGCAGCAAGGTCTATATTGAGCGGATGCAGAACGGCGGTATGTCGTACCCGGTCAGATACACTTCTGATATCCTGGTATATTCTCTGTCTGAAAAGACTCTGACAGAGTTACCGCTGCAGTGGGAGAGGAAACTTCTAAAGGATCTCTTTAATGATGATGTTGAGATTACTCCCTTTGACAAAGGGGTGTATGTTCTTCTCGCTGACGGAACCAATCCCACGCTTGCACGCTATACCCTGTCTGATTCAGGATGGGATCTAACCCTCCTCTCAGGGGAACATCAGGGTAATATCTTTGCGCTTGAGACGACATCAGATGGAGCTACGCTGTATTATAATTACAATTCAGCATCAGTACCTCCCCAGATCTATACCGCAAGAGTCAGGTCAGATCAGATCATGCACCCTCTCCCGCTGACGGATCTCAATTCGGATCTCCTTACAAAACCACTCGGTTCATCAGAAGTTATCGAATGGACCGGGGCGCTTGGGGAGACGATACAGGGTGTTATCAGGTATCCTCCCGGTTATTCTCCTGCTACCCGGTACCCGCTCGTGGTAGTTATTCACGGCGGGCCTACCTATACCGACTTTGACAGCTGGCGTGATGGCTGGGAGTTTCCGTACCATCTCCTGACCGATGCCGGTTTTATTACTCTTTCTCCGAACTATCACGGAAGCAGCAATTTCGGTTTTTTATTTGCGGAATCGATTGAGGGTGGGAGATACTATGACCTGCCGATAGAGGATATACAGAAGGGTGTTTCGTATCTTGCAGAGAAAGGCATCATTGATCCAGAACGGGTCGGATCAACCGGATGGTCCAATGGAGGAATCCTCAGTATTGCATGGGCAACACGGGATCCTTCACTTAAGGCTGCCGTTGTCGGGGCAGGCTATGCTGATGAGAATTCCCAGCTTGCAAACACAAACGGGATGGTGATGAACAGAATGTATCATAATAAAACTCCATTCGAAGATCCCGAGGCATATATTCCAGTTATGGGAGTATATCATGCGGGAGCGGTGCAGACGCCGATCCTGATGTTTCAGGGGACAAAAGACAACTCAGTCGTTCCTGCCGGTGCCATATCAACCTATCGTGCCTATAAACAGGCGGGCAACGCTGATGTGCAGATGATCCTCTTTGTTGATGAACCGCATCACTGCAGGAATTACCCGAACCAGCAGAGAAAGGTAATGGAAGAGATTGCATGGCTTACCCGTGGTCTGTTGCCTGACAGCAGTTAGTCAGGATATCTACTCTCCTTTTGTTCCGGATGATACCCGGGATTAGATTCCGATTCCCACCGGAAAAACCGTAAAACCATCTTTTATATGTAATTTGTTTTACTCTTTGGAGAGTTAATCCTCATATCTGTACCCTTATGATTATTCCAGAATGAGCAGAATTAACACAAACAGCAGAAAACGATTGTGTTCTCTTTGCAGATGTGTTCATTCCAAAAAGGATGAAAAACCAGCTTACCTAAGTGAACGGAGTAGCAGATCTTATATTTTTTCCTGTTTCTTAAAGGAATCAGGCGGAACCCTGATAATAAACCTGACTCCTTTTAAGCAGGTTCCGTTCTCTGATATGGTAATTCCTGTCATTGAGAGGATCTCACGAATCATAAAGAGTCCGAGACCGGTGTTCTTTCCATATCCCCGCTGAAAAATCCGTTCTTTGTCGTCATCAGGGATTCCTGTCCCGTTATCGGTATAGATGATTGAAAGGGAAGTATCATTCATCATAGTGGAAACTGAGATAGTAGTCAGACCCGGCCCGCCATGACGGAAAGAGTTCTCAACAAGATTGTAGAGTGCCTTCTCAAGGAGCGGATCGGCATAGATGAGATATCCTCCCAAATCAGATGAGATAGTGAAGCGCCGATCCGGGTCAATGGTAGAAAAGATCTGGTCAAAGATTCTCTTTGGATCCTGCCACGTCCACCCACGAATTCCCATCATCTGGTAGTTGCGGGTAAATTCAATCAATTCCTGGATGGTGAGGCCTATCTTATGCATGGCATCGAGGTACTCATGGATAGGTACAACCTCATCCTCTTCCCGGCCCAGATCGATGTAACTTACCAGTGCCGTGAGCTGGTTTAGGATATCGTGACGGGTAAGATCCGAAAGGTGGTGTAATTTATCATTCACTGCCTTTAACTCGTCTTCTGCAAGCACTCTTTTTTGTAATTCCCTGTCAAGCTGCTCTTTCTGCCGACTGATATCCTGGATATTCTGCTGGATTGTGGCAATCATCGAATTGATCGACTGCTGAAGACGCCGGGTCTCTCTTCCGGTGGCTGCCTGGATCCGATGGGTATAATCTCCGGTCGCAATCACTTCAATATCATCGATCATCTTCTCGATGGGCAGGATCATTCTCTGTGAGATATAATACGTGACCGCAACCGTAACAACCACGGCAAGTATCGTGATTACAAGAGCGATAAGAAATAAAATGAGGTGCTGTTCCCTTGTTGCCCGTATGTCATACGTGATGATCCCGACCTTATCAAAATATCCCTCTGATGCTGCTGTCGTGTTGATGTACGGAATAGCAAATGCATATACAAGGAAATTATTCTGATACTCCCGGGTGATCTCCTGATTCTTCTCTATAACGAAAGAACAGAGCTCCTGCTGGTAGGATTCAGGGATATCGTATAGTATGGAAGCATTTTGCTGGACTACCTGTGTAAGCAGGTTTCCCATATTGTTGTACAGTGAGATCATTACGATATCAGGATCACGTTCTACCTCTCTTTGCAGGATCGATCTCATGGAGAAGAGTTTTTCCCGCTCTTCTCTGATATTGTCTGATTCAATCCCTGCTTCAAGGATATATTTGTGGTCAGGAGTGGGCATGTACCCGTATTTCAGTCGCCGGGAAGGATCTACGAGAGACTCTTCCCAGGGGTCAAACCGGTACTCATCAGCTTCCCGTATCTCTGTTAAGGTATGGTAAAATTTTGGATATTTTGAGAAATCAAGACCCATATCGGGTGGAAATGTCGTGTCGACAACCACCCCCTTTGTATCAATCAGATACAGGGATACGTTTCCATCAGGAAAATCCCTGATCGTACTCTCTACATACGAGAGGTTTGGGAGGGATCCTCTTCTCTTCTCATTTGTGTAACTCTCTTTAAAGACCGAGAGTACTTCGAGGAGATAGGTATCATAACTGGCGTCATACAGTTCAAGTCCCCTCTGACAGATAATGATACTGGTCTTTATATCATCAGTGATCTTATTGATGTATTCCTGTTCAATGGAAGATATCTGCTTCTCTGCCAGGTAAAAAGAAGAGAAAGAGAGCGTACAGATGATAAAGACGAATGATATTGTGAGAGCGATCATCAGTTTTCTTGCTAATGATCGTCTCTTTGTATCCATGAGTATCTCTGGGAGTAGTACCTTTGCCGGTTTTGGTATAATTAATTTATGATATGATTCCTGTGATAGTATCGGAATCTCTTATAAAAATGAATAGTACTAAAAAATGAAAATTTCTACGTTTTTTTATATCCGGATAAATTCTATGGGTTTTTAGATCTGCTGACCTGCATGAAAGATTCCGCTTCTTCTTTTCCATGAACATCAGGGATTTCTTCACGGTTGAATCAAGAAAGAGAAAGAGTTCTTCTGATGATAGTCTGTGGATATCGATATCAAAAGGGATATCCTGTTCTTTTTGGGTATTCAGGAAAAGGGTGATCTGTCGCGGCTCTCCGGTCATGCGGACATATCGCAGGGTATCCTTGAATTCCTCTTGTGATTTGGCAGGGATAATCGCTGTTACTTCCTGGCAGGAAAAACCGGCTGAGCAACAGCCCAGGATCTCATTTGCAACCCGGTTCATCGTTTTAACCAGAAATTCCGTCTCACCAGGGTTAGTAGTAAGACCGATTATACCAAGGAAACAATCATCACAGATTCCCCGAAAGTATGCTTCCCGTGATAACCCGTGGATGGAATGAATCAGAACCGTCTCATCCGGGGAAGAAGGAACGGTAACAATGATGCTGTCCCTGATACATCCGCAGAGAACGTCTCCCGGATGGGATACAATCTCTTCACGGGTCTGCAGAGAGACAAAAATCCGTGCTTCTTCGTCAACCCGTTTTATCTCTTCATTCTTCTCCCTGATAGTGGCAAATGCCTGGTGTTTATCGACGGCCTGCCTTATTTTGTGAGCAAGCTCAGCAAACTGGGTCTTTGGATCTCCTCCTTTCTGTACGTAAAAGTCAGCACCATTGTTTATGGCATCGATGACCACTTCTTCCCGCCCTTTTCCGGTAAATAGGATAAAAGGGACGTCATTATATTCTGAACGGATCGTCTTAAGGAAAGCAATCCCGTTCATTTCAGGCATATCATAATCTGAAACAACGGCGTCAAAAGATGATTCCTTTAGCATTTCCTTGGCAATCAATGCTGAAGATGCAGGTTCAAACTGAGATCTGTTCCCTGGAAGAGAGGAAACGGGCCCCGATATCAAGGAGTGATTCTTCATCATCAACGGGCAGGACTGAAATCACCTGTACAGGTGGTGCGTAAATTTTATTATAGGTTGTTATTGAACCGGTATCGGTGGATCTCCCCTGCTGAATCACTCATGTTGTCTCTTTTCCGTGATGCAGAATTGTATCCCGATTTACAGGGAAACAGGGAAAAATATTGAATATTTCCGGACTAAAAATAAAATCCCGTTTCACCGGTGGCGATAACGGTGCTTTTCGTTGTTGCGTTATAGGATCCTCTGGTATAGGTATCTTCATTTCGTGTAATTGTCTCTTCGTGAAGAGAGGTATGCGTGTAAAACGTCACCGTGCAGGTTCTATCTGAGCAGCATACAACCGGCTTTATCTTAGGAGGGACGGGTTCATTCCAGTTCATATCACTAAAACCGTCGGTAGAATCGATGATCGAGGTCACTCCCCATGATATTCCATGCCATGCAGCCCCAACCTCGTTTCGTTCACGGGAGAGGAGAGATGCCTCGAGGTACGAGAGAGGGGTGTCATCGCCCATAATATGGCTCATCACATCTTCGTCTGCCGATGCAATGGCTGGTGGCCAGGGCCAGAACCCGGGTTTTTCTCTCAAAGAATCATCACCCGTTTCTGTTGCAAATGCCTCTTCTGGTGGCAACAGGTGTGACCCTTCCGGGAGGGCATAGACTTTTGCATTTGCGTTCCCTCCTTCGTAAAACTGGTAGGCCTCAAGGTGCCAGCCGTCCGCGAGGCTCAGGTTCCGGCAGGCATTGATTATTGAGTCAGGGTAACAGATCCAGTGGGCAGCCCGGTCTCCTTCATAAAAGATCTCAGATCCGATATCCATGGCACCGGGCTCTGTTGTTTTCCATCCGTCTTCATCATATTCCGGCTCCGCCTGTGAATATACCGGGCAGGAGGCAGAGGAGGCAGCAGAGAGTGCATCCCGGATCTCTGTAATTGTCTCTGACGGAACCGTGCTGCAGTTCTCTTCCCTCAAATCAGAGAGATTTAACTCGGCTGATGCTGCTCCGCAAAAGAAATACAAAGAGATGATCCCTATGAAAAGATACACAAACGACGATCCTGGTTTCATGTTTTTCTATCTATCTGCCGGTGGTATAAAGATTCTGTAGCAAAAGACAATTTCTTTTGTTTTGTTTCAGATTATGGTTATGCGAGAATGGTATGAAGTGTATTTAACTCTGATAAATTGCCAAAAGCGTTATTTTCCCCTGGTTCCGTATCTTATCTTTTGTGATAATTCCGGCAGATCGAATTGTTATAGTGCAATCAGGGTGAATAGGTATAGGGTCGTATGATCTATCTTCATGCCTGTTATCATCCGGATACTCCTGATCATCTGTTATTTTTTGGAGAAGACAGAAGTGTCGTGCTACCCAAAAAACGGGGCAGACCGAAAAAAAATCCGTGCACCGTAAAACATCCGTTTCATCTCTCATATTCTCAGATATCTGCTCTCCTTTCACAATATCAGGAGATACAGGACGCCATGGAAGCATCTGTCTCTCTGCAACTACCGGCTAAAGGGACCGTCCCCCTGCTGCCTGATGAGGCAGGATTACCGGAAGAAATCTCGTTTATGGGTTGCCAATATCCTGCAATGGCAGTTCCTGTCAGAATTCTCTCTTCTCTTTTCCCGCTTCTGGGGACCAGTCCTGGTAATGGTGTGATTCTTACCGATTCCATTCATTTTTACCGGGTTGCTTTTGGGTATGCCCTTGCATGTCTCAACCAGGGCAGGTATCTGCCCCATCTCTCTTCTGATGGACCGGATGGCAGATGGTCTGTGTATACCGGGTCAGATGAACAGGAACAGATCGTGAAACTTGGCAATGCAATGCCCGGGATCTGTTACGCTTTTTCCGGGGGCTCTCCTGATCCAAAAGAACTGGTCAGGTATTTTATTGATACCTGTGTGAACGGCATCCTGAAATCAGTGCTTTTGGATCAAAAACTGTTGTCAGATAAACGTTTTGTAAGCGATACAAAACCGGAAGTCCAGTGGATATCTCTGCTCTTTGGTGTCAGGAATACCGATGCCTGTACTGCCGTACAGGATTCGGTATTTAGAAAAAAAGCATCTGACTGGCTCTTTGGTCTGACCACAGGTACTAAAAAACCAGCCTTCTCTACCTGTCTCCGCCTCCGGGAACCATCAGATGAAATTGATCAGTTCAGGGTTGACTTCCTTCTGCAGGCATCTGACGATCCCTCTCTTCTCGTCCCTGCAGAAGAGATTTGGAAGAAGCGATCAGCAAGCCTTATGTATGTAAACCGGCGATTCGATCGGCCGCAGGAGAAGATGCTCGGGGATCTGTACCGTGCAGGGAATATCTTTTCCCCGATAAAAGAAGCACTCAAATCAAAGAGACCTGAAGGGTTCTTCCTTGAACATGAACAGGTGTATTCATTTCTTCATGAGGCAGTTCCCCTGCTGCAGTCCTGTCAGATATCCATTATCCTGCCGGCATGGTGGAAAGATTCTGCCAAACGTCCTGTGATGAGGCTTGTGGTCACCTCTGACCGGGATAAAAAGAAACCTGCAGAAGGATCAGGTTTTTTTACCCTTGATACCATCCTGTCATTTCAGTGGGAGATCTCGATTGGTGAGGTATCTCTCTCAGCAGATGAATTTCAGAAGCTTGTTGATTTAAAGATGCCGCTTGTTCATGTCGGTGGGAAGTGGGTCGTTTTTAATGCACAGGAGATACAAAAAGCGATCGAAACCTTTCAGAAGCGGTACCAGGGTAACCGGATACCTGCAATAGATGCATTACGCCTTGGACTGGCAGGCACCGATGAGACCGGTGTATCAGTACACGTCACGGGAAACGATGTTACCACCAGCAGTATCTTCTCATCTCTCCTCGGGACCGGGGATTCAACGCAGATAGAGGAAGTTTTGGTTCCGGAGACATTTAAGGGAGTGCTCAGGCCGTACCAGATGACCGGGCTCTCCTGGCTTATGTATCTTGGCAGGCTCGGGCTGGGTGCATGCCTTGCAGACGATATGGGACTTGGAAAGACAGTCCAGTTAATTGCGTATGTTCTTGCAGCCCGAAAGCAGGGTATGGACGGTCCTGTCTTTTTAGTCTGTCCCATGACTCTTCTTTCGAACTGGCAACGTGAAATAGAACGTTTTGCTCCTGGTTTATCAATTCATGTTCATCATGGTACTTGCAGGACAAAGCCGGACCTCTTCCGGGAAAAAGTTCGTGAATGTGACATGATACTTTCTACCTACCAGATGATACACCGGGATCAGGAGTTGTTTACTCCTGTGTTCTGGGATCTTATCGTTCTTGACGAGGCATAGAATATCAAGAATTCGGCTACCCTGCAGGCCAAAGCAGTCAGGTCGCTAACCGGGAAAAGAAAGGTTGCACTGACCGGAACTCCGGTTGAGAACCGATTAACCGAACTGTGGTCTATCATGGAATTTTTAAATCCGGGTTATCTTGGTGGAGAGAAACCATTTGTCAAGGTGTACAGCAGACCTATCGAGAAGTATCAGGACAAAGAGGCATCAGTCAGGTTAAAAAAACTGATTCATCCGTTCGTTCTTCGGAGAGTCAAGACTGACCGGTCTATTATCGCGGATCTTCCTGTAAAGAACATCATGAAGCGGTACTGTACACTCACGCCAGAACAGGCGACATTATATCAGACGATGGTAGAAGGGGTTCTTACCGAGGTAACTGATGCACAAGGGATTGCCAGGCGTGCTATGATATTAACTGCTCTCCTTCGACTCAAGCAGATCTGCAACCACCCTGATGCATTTCTGGATGACGGGAACCTCACCCCTGATCGGTCAGGAAAGATCGGACTTCTCTTCTCTTTACTTGAAGATGTTGTTTCGGCTGGTGATGCAGCGATCCTGTTTACCCAGTTCCCTGGGTTTGGAGAACGACTGGTTAACTGTATCAGGGAGACGTTTCACGAGGAGGTACTCTTTCTTTCCGGGAAAACTCCCCGGGCCGCTCGTGAAGAGATGGTGTTACGCTTCTCTCATCCTCATGGTCCACGTCTCTTTCTTCTCTCTCTTAAAGCAGGAGGTGTCGGACTTAACCTGACCCGGGCTAGTCATGTGTTTCACATCGACCGGTGGTGGAACCCGGCAGTTGAGGACCAGGCTACGGATCGGGCATACCGGATAGGTCAGAAAAAAAACGTCTCGGTTCATCTGCTTATCAGTACCGGGACCATAGAGGAGAGGATAGATGCGATGATGGAGAAGAAACGGTCACTTGCAGGGAGTATCATCGGAACCGGCGAGGATTGGGTTACTTCTCTCTCAAATGATGAATTAATGGAATTATTCACTCTGCGTGATGAACTGATTGGAGGTGAGTGTATTTGAGCTGGTATTATTATCCAAAGGCCTCGCCCCGTTCGGTAAAAGACGGGATTGCGCTGAAGAGTAAACGGGGAACCATCGGTGAACACTGGTGGTCAGTGAAGTTTTTAGAGGCTTTACATGCCCAGGGCATGGACAGCAGGCTTCAGCGGGGAAGGTCATATGCCCGGAAAGGTCAGGTGATGAATCTACAGATAGTTGACGGAGTGGTAGAAGCAAAGGTCCAGGGAACACGACCCAGGCCCTATAATATCATTATCAGACTAAAGGTGTGGGACGAGAACCAGTGGAGGCAGGTCATCAGTGTGATCGGAGAGCAGGCGTTGTATTCTGCACAGATGCTTGCCGGAGAGATGCCCACAGAGATTGAAGGAATAGTGGAGCCGGTTGGATTGTCTCTCTTTCCTCAGAACCGCAATGATCTGACTGCAACCTGTTCCTGTCCTGATTATGCAAATCCCTGTAAGCATATTGCTGCGGTTTATTATATCCTCGCTGAACAGTTTGATGATGAACCGTTTCTGCTATTTGCCATGCGGGGAAAAAATAAGGATGATCTCCTTCTTGCCTTACGGGAACAGAGGGGTTTGTCTGATGAAAAGGAAACCCCTGATGCAGAACAGATAACAGAGAATGAGGCAGTTTCGCTTCCCTCGCCAGATGGGTTTTATTCTGTCAGAGGGTCATTGGATGATTTTTCAGTCAATCTGACCACGAAACCCGAGGTACCGGATGCCCTTCTCCGCATGCTCGGGTCATCCCCGTTCTCTATGGGAAGAAAGAATCTCTCTGATCTGCTTCGTCCTGCATATCTGGCAGGGCCGCTCTATGTCGAACAGCTGGTTTTCGGGGATGAGCAGGATTTGGAAAGATCCCCGGTCGGAAGACGAAAGAAGACGGGAAAAAACAATTCTGGTCCAGATTAAAAAGGTTGGGACGAACGAATAGGTAAGGATGTATTCTCCAAATGATGAGGAAGGAGATTGTTTTGATACCTTGCTGCATCGAGATCAGATCAGAAAAAACTATTTTAACTCTACCCCCTATTGTATCCTGAGATGAAACGTTTTGTCGCCATTGCCAAAGGGCGTGTTCAGAAAGTGGGATATCGGGAGCATGTTTTCAACGAGACATTCGGAAAAGATATCTATGGATATGTAAAAAATCTTGATACCGGCGAGGTTGAGATCGTTGCAGAAGGGAAAGAGAGCGATCTTTTGGATCTGATCCCTGAGATAAATATCATTAAAAGACCAATAGCAGTCCAGTCTTTTACCATCAACTGGGAAGAACCAACCGGAGCCTACAGCAGCTTTGAGATCATTCGTGGAGATATTCAGGAAGAGACATTCGAACGGATGGATTATGCCGGAAATGTTCTTCATAGCATGGATCTTAAGATGGATCAGAGTCTCAAACTGCAATATTCGATGCTCGATAAACAGGATCAGATGCTCGATAAACAGGATCAGATGCTTGATAAGCAGGACCAGATGCTTGATAAGCAGGACCAGATGCTTGATAAGCAGGACCAGATGCTTGATAAGCAGGACCAGATGCTTGATAAACAGGACCAGATGCTTGATAAACAGGATCAGGTGCTTGATATGCAAGGTCAGATGCTTGATATTGGAAAAGAGACAAAAGAAGAGATTGTCGGGCTGAGAAGAGATACCGGGAGATATCTCGACGAGGAATTCAAGGAGATTAAAAAGAAACTCACTTCTATCGAGGATGCCCTTGTCAGAGCAGGCATTCAGGTTTAAATTCCGTCTATTTTTAATCTCTTATCCTATAATGGTTGAAATATTTCTCATACATCGACACTTTAAAAACCGGGATATTTTTTAGTACACATTGAATCAGTCGTTATTGTTACGTAGTATCAGAGTGGTTCAGTTAATTCCTTAATCTTTTATGGATCGTAAATATTGTCATAATCTCATCCGCCGTGTTTGGACACCCTCGGCATAAATGCTATCTGCATTCTCTTCATCTGATTATCTCCCGGATTCTGTAGATCATCCTACTTTAGTGCCTTATTTACGATAGTCTCATTGTACGTTATCCGATTTCTGGTATCAAACCCCCTCCCAGAACACTCATCGGCATAGATTTCTGCTGATCATTCAGGAGCCGGGTAGCATCAGTTAGGTGGATCTCATCGTCGATACTCCTGCCCGGTTGTGGGGAGGCAGTCAAGGATCCCGGGGGTGAAGAGATACCGGCCAATGGTACTTATCCGGGAGTTTGGGCTTATGGTGAGTGATGGATTCCCGATGATATCCTCAATCAGGCAGAGAGAGTTTTTGAGGTTCTTTCCTTCATGTTCCCGTATCTTGAGATAAATCGTAAATCAGATGCCTCCAAAACGGCAGGAACCAGTCATCGGCACTGGTTGTAGATACCAGTCACCCAAAGGTATGATCTCTTTGTGATGGCCATGAGCAAAAGATCCTAAGTGCAGGAGACAAGTCGATGAGCGATTCTCTCTCATTCGTATCGGCTTTTTTCTCGGGTTTCCTTTTTTATGGTTCATATGCATTCGAAATATCACACACCTTCATGAGCATTTCATTCCTGAATTCTTCGAGGGGCTTACAGGTGGGTTTAGAGAACCCGATCTCCTCAAGAGACGATGGAATCCTGTAGCGGATCAGGTTTTTATCTGATGTCAGAAAAGAGTCAGATTGATACGCAATTGCATAGGCAAGGTGCGTGCGATCGACAGGCTCACGGATCATCCGGGTGTCAATCTCTTCCTCACCCATCCTGAAGCAGAGGATCCGGACAGAATCATTTGGGAAAAGAACGGTTATATTCCATTCATCAAGGAGCTGATTCATACTGGTGATATAATCAAGCGCTTTTTCATGCTCATGCATCTGGATAAAAGCTTCCCCAGGAACCGAGATGGATGTTTGAATAGCATACCCGGCATTTTTGGCATGCTGCATAATGGTTCTGGACCGCATATCTTCAGCGCAGGTAAAGAAGATCGATGTATCGATAAAAATGGTTGGAGGGTTCATGTATTCCAACAGAATCGTTTTAACGATCAGAGGGAGTGTTCAAAATCGATCGGAGACTCTTCATATCTTCCAGGTACTCTCCCTCACTGACAGCAAATGAAATCCTGCCTCTGGTAACTCCCCCTCCGTAGGGTAACATCCCTCTTCTGTAGGGTTTCCCGATGACATCTTCAGGATTGAATTTCTTCTCCGTCATGCTTCTCCTGCTCTGTTATTATTCATATGCCTGATAAACCAGATAATTCTTTGTATAAATCCTTTGTATAGCCGCTGTGCTGCCTGTTCCGGTGCATATCATGACACGATATACATTTAAATCATCAATCATCAGCAGACCCCATCATCGATTGATCCGGCAACTGCATTCGGAATTTACCGTCTGCCATCGAGAACCAGCTTCCCTGAATAATCCGGGTGTTTCTTATTCCTATCTGTTCGGTTATGATAAGGACGGTTTCGTTTTTGAGTACCTCGGCAGCAGACGAGGCATTCTTAATCCCCGAGGAGAGGAAATAGAGTTTTTCAATGCCAGAGGAGCATAGGTTATCACGTCTGCACCTGCATCCAAGTGATATCAATGAAGGGTTGAGACTGAATATGGTGTGCATTCCCGGTAATCTTTGTGATCCGTTTATGGGGGGTGCGTGGATGACATTATCATGCGAAAATACGGATGTTGTTGATCCCGGTTTTGTGCCCATCTCATATTTTACTATCCGCAGTACAATCGCATTGAATCTTTGGCTGAAGCTCATTTTCCCTATATATACATGCCTCTTTCCGGATGAATCTGTCAGGAAATTTCGTTTTATTATTCTGATAGATGGAAGAGCTCAGTGTATCCTGACCTCAAATGCTGATTTATGACTATGAGGATTGTCAATGGCGGCTTTGATTTCCCCAATCTCGGCGGGATGGAATTCCCCAGTTAGGGCGGAATAAATTCCCCAGTGCGGCACCTATG
>JAFGOM010000040.1 GCA_016926505.1 Methanospirillaceae archaeon | reverse complement strand
GTGAAGGAGTTATCAGGGCCGGCAGGGATGGTGACCGTTTTTTCTGCCATGTTCACGTAGCCGAACTCTGCAATGCAGTACCCTTTTTTGTCGTTGCAGACCGAACTGAGTACCGGGTAGAGGATATCACGGGAGGGGAGCGGTGGCGGTCCGGTGATATCTGCCGTTCCGGGTGCCGGTTTGTAGGTTGTCTGTACTTCGTTATAGGATGGGATTCCATTGGGATACGAGAGGAGGACTGATGTATCGGGATCATCAGGATAGGTCTTTGTAATGAGGACCGGTATCCAGTTCTTTGTATCGTCAGGTGCGGATGTGGTGATATCCCCGGGAACGCACCGGTTATATGAGATGGTTTCGGTCTGGTTGTAGGTTTCCGTGGTATTGTCAGCCCAGAGGATGGTGGTTGATACGGTTCCTGCACAGGGATCGATGGCGGGTACCGGGGTCGGGTCAGGTTTTTGTGTGGGAACGGGTGTTGTTGGTTTTGTTGGTTTTAGGGTTGGGAGAGGAGTCAGAACCGGTGTCTCTTCCGTGATCCCCGGGATATCGAATGGCATCATGGGGAGGTATTGTCTTAACTCCCTGCCCGGTTGTCCGGGTGAGAAGAAAAGGAGTACTGCTGAAGCGATGATGATGGCTGCAAGGATGCAGGTGACAAGGATATGGGATCGTTTCATGGGTTTTATCCCTGTAGGTACTGGATCGTCTCGTTATATAGGGTTGACTCTGCCTGACTCCTCTGACGGTGTGGCGATGACGACGACCGGTGATCCATCCGGGAGGTCTTCTAAAAGAGGGATTACGGTGAGGGAGAACGGGCCGGAATCTGAAGGGTCCACTGCTGAAAGGTTAAGGTCTTCAAGCAGGAGGATAGGTGGTTCGTTGCAGAGAAGGGCCCGGTGAGCAGCCCGGCCGGTCTCTTTTTGGCCCGGGTTTGCAACTGATATGGCATCAATTCCGAGAAGCATGAGGTATGGGCAGTGGTTTTTCAACAGGTTGCCGATTTCCTCGTGCAAATACGGTGGTTTTGTGGTATAGGTGTGAGGATCCCGGCTCCGGTACCTGCCAAACCCGGTACGTATGAAAAGACCTGCTATGTTTTGCAGCCCGGAAAGGAAGGGAGCGATTAACCGGGGAGTGATGAGGAGATCCGGGTGGCCGTCTACATCGATGATCCGAACGGGATCAATGATGATCTTTCCGTTCTCCAGGAAAGAGGAAAGGGTTCTGCCATCCCTGCAGAAGTGGTACGGGGTATCAATATGGGTGCCGGTATGGCTGTGGATGGTAAGAAGTGAGGTATTGGCACTGTCTCCGACAGTTATCTCCCGGTCCGGTGTAATGATCGGGGAAGGGGTGCCGGGATAGCAGGGGGTGGCGGTTCTGAGCGGGTACGAGAGGATGAGAACGGGTGGCATGGGATCAGAGGTACTCTCTCATGGGTGTCAGGTCAGGGATGATTCGGATAAGCGGAGGGGAATCGGGAAACGGTGATTCTTTTCCGGATGGAACTCTCCCGATGAAGGGGACGTTTGTCTGTTGTGCTGCAGAGTAGTCAAGAGTTGAGTCGCCGATAAAGATGACCGAAGACGGATCGAGGTTTCTGGTTTTCAGGATATCAGTGATAGCATGTGTTTTTGTCTCGGGAGCTCCGTATATGTCTGTAAAGTAGGTGCTTATCCATCTCGCCCTGATGATTGCAGTCAGTTCATCTGCCGGTGTTGCCGAGACAAGGAAGATCGGTATCTCGCGGTGAAAGCATTCCCTGACAAACTGCCGTGCTCCCTCAACAAAAGGAGCGCTTACCACCCTGTCAAATACCAGTTTTGAGAAGCGATCGCTTAACTCAAAGAAGAGACTGTCAGGGAGGGGGATATGCAGAATATTCTCATAGATATGGCGGAATTTGATGTAGCGTGAGACACCGGTGTTCTGCAGGTGATAACTGACGATCTCACCAACCTTATCAGGGTAATCTGAAAAAAGCTCGGCAAATGCCTCGGTCTTGATATCGACCGACTCGAACAGGACGCCATCAACATCGAGGATCACCGCCTTCATGTACCTGTATAATGGTTGTCACGGTACATATGACCTCCTGTCCTTTATAAGAAATCAGTAAAAATAGATTTTCCGGGATCTTATGGATAAAGGAGAAAAAATTGTGCGTCTTTTAATCCAACTCGGATCTGTCTTTTATTATTCCGGAAGGAAAAGGGTGGCAGATATGTTTTTATAGAAAATTCGCTTTTCTGATAGGTGAACCGTTGCCGGTTCTTTTTATCACGGTATCGTATCCACTGGCGAGGCGCCGATTTCATTGCGAAGAGTGGGGTTATCCGGGTACTGGTATCTTGCATTCGGGAATTATCGTTGCTATCTCGACCGGATATCAGGTTATGCATCAAATCGTGGCAAAAAATAAGACTTCGTGAAGAAGATGACTGAATATCGGTTATCATTCGTCAGGTGTGAAATTCTGTCGTGTTGGGTTTTTCAATAATCCTATTCGTATATGCGAAGGGTGAGTTTGGGGAACTCAATGTAAATCGGTGTGGCATTCTTCAATCAGTCGATCCGTCTCTGCGGTCATATACAGGGGAATCGATAGGATCCGGTCATGATATCCAAGGTTGCCGAGAGAGAACCTGATTCCAAACGGTGGATCTTTCTCTTCCAGGAATATCCGAAGTGAACGGAGTTTTCCCGTTGTTCCTGACTTGACTTCAACCGGATAAATCCTGCCTTTTCTTGTTATACAGTAGTCAACTTCACTTGAGCTCCCTTTCTGATCCCGTGCCCAGAAAAACAGAGGAGAATTCAGGAAGGGATCCTCGCATGAAAGGAGTTCCTGGCCAACATACTGCTCAGCAAGGGCTCCTCTGTTGATCTGCATGAGATCCTTCTTAATCACTATTTCAGCCTCAATACCGCATATATGCTGCATGAGTCCGATATCCAGAAAAATATACTTCATCCGGTTTTTTTTTCCTGCACCAAGGGGCAGGCCGGATGCATCGGTACAGAAAACAGGATGTATCACCCGTGCAAGGGTAAGCAGGGAAAGTGCATTTTTAATCTCTCTTGATCGCGATTCTCTGTCGATATTGACATATTTTATCTGTTCTGATACCATCCGGGGAATTGCATCAAAGGCAGTCTGTAGATGTGATAATTCAACTGTCCGTCCATACTTGCTAAAATCGCGAAAATACGTTTCAATGAGTGATTCCTGAACATATGATGCCTGAACAAGACTCCCTGTTGTCAGATAGGTAACTATTACCTCGGGCATTCCTCCAAGAATACCATATATACTGAGCAATGATGTTAGTTTTTGATGAACCGGCTCTGATATTGGGTTTCTAAGCCCGATAGTCTGCAGGTGCTTAATGATCTTCTCTTCACCATACGCCATGAGAAATTCGTAAAAGGTAAGTGGCCAGATGTTTAAGAACTGGATTCGTCCGACCGGTACTTTCATCTCCCTGGCAAAAGCAAATTCAAGGAGTGAACCTGCTCCGATGATAAAGAGATCAGGATGCAGTTCCTTAAAGTAGCGAAGTGATTGTATTGCAGCTGGACATTCCTGTATCTCATCAAGAAAGATGAGGGTGTCTTTGGTTATCTGAACTTTTTGCAGGAGTTCTATCTGTGTAATAATGAAGCCGGGGTCAGGGGAATCAAAGACTAACTTGTATTCAGGATGAAGATCGAAGTTGATGGTAATCATGTTACGAAACTCTTCCCTGCCGAATTTTTCGATAACATAACTTTTACCTACCTGTCTTGCTCCCCTTACCAGAAGAGGGGATCTATGAGATTTTCTCCACGCTTGTAACTGGGAGGTGACCGTTCGCTCCATTACGCAGATACTATGGGGGGATGAGATAATAAAATTTGGCTAAAATAAGGGGTAATTATTGCCAACTAATGGTTAAAAATGGGTGCTAAAATTACCACTAAAGATCAACCTTTTTTTTGTCAGAGAGAGGAGTACTGAATCGACCCCTTTATGTTCTTCTGTTGTGTAAAAAAGAGCAAAAGGCCTGTACAATTCTTTATTGGTACACTTTACGTCAGAGTACTCAAACGGTACTACTCTGTACTCCGCTCTTCAGAATATTCAATTGGCGTACAACTGATTCTTCTGTTAAGTCTTATCTGCTATGGGTAGTTAGCATCACTCTGAATCCGACTCATTTCATCTTACCGTAAACCAGAAAGTGTACTGACTATTTTCTCAACACTCTCCTCAAAATCTCCCCCGGAACAATCGATTGTGATATCTGCATACTTCTCATAGAGGGGAATTCTCTGAGAGTACATATCACAAAGGTCACTTCCCCCAACCAGGACGATTCCCCGTGTTCTGATGTTTCTGAGTCGTTGTGCCATCACTTCAAAGGAGATATGAAGGTATATGACCATCCCCTCTGATTTGAGGTGTTTCATCCCCAAATCGCTATACACAGCACTGCCACCGGTAGCAATAACCGAATGCCGGGGATGAAGATTACATATCATCTCTTCCTCAATCTCTAAAAACGCACGAGGCCCGTTATTGCCGATGATCTCATGCAGGAGTTTTCCGGTCTTTTCCTGAATTATGAGATCGGTATCAATAAAATCCATTCGCAAGGTTTTTGCAAGAATAACTCCCAGGGTGCTCTTCCCGGCTCCGGGCATTCCAATAAGAATGATGTTTTTCATTGGTGGTAGTTCTGGATTGTAATCACGGTATCATCGGGACTCCGCACTTGACTTATGCCGTGGAATTATTTTCAAGATTTCATGAGGTCAAAGGTGATACCAGTACACATTGTATTTATTGAATGTAAAAATAACTTTACACAATTTCCTCACATGCGGAGTCCCAATTGAATATAGGATTTTTTCATAAAAAGAGAATTGTATTCTGTTTTTCACGTTACGACACAATTTTTCGGATGAGAACAATTATGAGGAATACATTTCTCTTTTTGAATCCAATACAAAAATATGACCATCCTGGTGCCAATAAAAGAATCTACCTATGAAAAATTGCTTGCATTCCGAAATGATTCAAACCAGACAGAAGATGAAATAATCTCTAACCTGATAGAGATTGTTGAAGATATTGATGACGATGTATTAAGCGAGGAGACAATTCAACGAATCACGAAAGCGAGGGAGGAATACAAAGCAGGCGATACCTATTCGATGAAAGAGGTAATGGCAGAGCTCGGGGATTCCTTTGAGTAAATTTCACGTCAGATTAACTGCCGTAGCCCGTCGGGATTTCAAGAAGCTTCCCTTACAAATACGAGGAAAATTCTGGAATGATCTTCGGATTCTTTCAAATGAGGATAATCCAAAATGCAGATTGGATGGTCTGAAGGGGTATCCAGGGATTTATAAAATTAGAGCAGGAGAATTCAGACTAATCCTTGAGATTATTGATAATGAACTTGTAATATTGGTAATTGAAGCAGGACCTGGAAAAACAATATCGAAAATATCAGGGCTGAATCATTGAAAAAATATCCTGATACCAGGAAGAGTTCAGATCATCGTATACTGCCAAAAGCTAAGAGCATCGCAGAGATAGTGCCAGTCATACCCTGTAATATATGAAAGTCTGCGTCCCGGTTTACCGATAAAAAAAGGAACTAAAGAGGCTGTTGCACGAATACCATTTGTCGGTACAATAAGGTTAATTCACGGGGTGAGTATCAGATATCACAGTGTGAATCTACCTTATTGTACTAATAAAAATCATTTATGCAATAGCCTCTAAATCTGGAACACCTCTGTTTGAACACCGGTGAATCTTTTGATCCAAATGACCCCTGTGAAAGTTACGATGGTTTCTGCGAGAATTATGCATGATAAGGTACCGGATCTCTAAAGCCTTTTTTAGATAACGAGAGGGCTGTTTCTTTATCATTCACCATGCCCGTTCATGGCTTTCACATCCCTGCCTGCACCACTACCGGAATCATTTGCCCCTGCAATTGCGATCCGCTCACTGCAGAGCAGTTCGTTGGTGGTATTATCAGTGATCCGCATCATCCATTCTCCGTCCTGCATCCTGCAGCTGGTTTCATGGCTGTGAGGGATCTCGTCTGTCATAAATATCCCGGCACAGTCGGTATAGATATGCAGGGGTCTGTCCTTCTGCAGCATGAGGTCACCTGTTCCGGGGGCCGGCAGCACTTCCCAGGTCTGGGTTTTACTGCTTACGTACATCCTGCCCCTGATGGCATCCTCTGTATCACCAAACGTGGAGTCAGAGGTAAATCGGATCGGGGGGCCGTCTGTGTGCAGAACCGAGAGCATCATGATGCCGTCATGGTTTTCTACCTGCTCAGCCGTCACAAAGACCCGTACCGGCAGCGATACTTGGACCTGGTGGATGAGGATGCACCAGAGAACCATGCCCATCAGTATGGTGAGGATGGTAAGGAGGACGACGCCGATTAACTGGTGCAGTGCTTCCTCTGTTCTGCAATCGGTTGAGATTTCTGTTCGGCTCATGGAGATCTCTGTATTCATGGGTTTTGGGTGCAGACATATGCGAGAGGGGGGTTTTGTGTGGGAGTAAAAACGTGGGGAAGAAAAGAATTAGCATTGTTCGGTTTAAAATTGGAGAAAAATTGCCAGGGAGCCATTAACGAGGTTGAGAGTGAAAGTGACATGAAAGGATGACCTACGAAACCAGTTATCTAAAGCAAGACCAGATATCTATTACTGAGGAGATCTACCGGGTACCTGATCTAAAAAAAATCTGGTTGTATTCAAAGATGGGAATGGAAAAACAGGAAATTTGAATTATTGGGCCCTGGAGGAGAGGGTCTTTTTGAGTTTATCGATGATCGATTGGTCGAGACCGGTTGTTTCTATTACGAACTCATCGTCCATACCCTTGGAGAGGAGGTTTTTTGCGACGGTTTCTCTCTCCTGTTCCCTTCCTTTTTCCAATCCCTCCTCTTTCGCTTCCCACATTCTTGTAGCCTGATCATGAAGAAACATCTCTCTTGCTTCATAGAG
>JAFGOM010000039.1 GCA_016926505.1 Methanospirillaceae archaeon | reverse complement strand
CGGTCATAATCAAGATCATCGATCTGGTCTGGCAGGAGGATATCCCCCCATGCCTGGCGGTAGACCCACTGAATGATACGGCCGACGACAAAGAGGACATCTTCCCGGTTCTTTACCGTCACCAGGTGCCTTCCTATCTTTGGATGCCTGCCACGCCTGCCCCCGACCGTGATGTGGTAGACCGGGGGATCGGATGTGAGGATATGGAACGGACAGGACTCAACACACATGCCGCAATGGACGCATTTCTCTTCATTCAGTACGATCTTGCCTGATACAACCCGGATTGCCTTCTCCCTGCAGTACTGGACACAGGTTCCGCACCCGGTACAGAGACCGGGTTCACGAAACGGTTTTACCAGACCGGTAATTCCTATCTCGTTGAGCCGCTCACTGGAACAGGAGTTGGAACACCCGGATATTGCAATCCTTACCTTGACCGGCATCTCTTTTCCTGCATAAATGGAATCAAGTTCACGTGCAAGTGATATCGTCTCGATCTGCGCAAGCCTGCACCGCTCGGTTCCCGGGCATGCAGTGATGTTGACCACCTCATTCTTCTCAGATCCGAGCGGAGTCCCGTTCTTTACCAGACGCTCAACGATCTTCTCGAGTTGTTCCGGATTAATATGGGATATCTCAATCGTCTGACGCGTTGTCAGGTGTACCGATCCACCACCATACTGTTTTGCAATTTTTGCTATCCCCTGAAGTTGTTCGGGAGTAATCACACCGGCAGGTATTCTGAGTCGTATCGTGCAGAAATCAGAATTTTTCTCGGTAATAATGCCGCCTTTCTCAAGAAGCGGAATTCTTCGCATATCTTATACTATGGTATGGCATGTCATTATATTCTCTTCCCGCAGGAATCAGATTTCGTGCCGGTTTTTTATCATACAACAGTATCTGATAATGTGTTATCAGGAACTGTCTGGGCCTGTATCACAATCGTTACAGTACCAGCCCATTTTCACGGTTTTAACGGAATAAATTTGATTAATACAAAACATTTATGCGACTTTCCCAACCACACTATGTACACTCTCATGGATATACCAGGTGAACTGGTCGGAATCCTGATCGCAGCAGTCACGTGCTGGATACTGTTTGTGACCATTGACATGATCTGTGCCCTGCCACGAAAGGGGGGTGTCAGCGGTGCCGAAGAGATAGCAGAGCATATCGCACAGTCAGGCGGTAACCTGTCAGGAGGGCGGATGATGGGAAATATCGTCTGCTCTCCTGATGCATCGGGAGGGACTCTCCTTGCCGCATGTGGTATGTATACAGGAGGTATCGCAGGCGGACTTCTGGTTGCCGTCCTTGTGTACATCGGGAACCGGATCTGTCATGACAAGGGATATGCCGGGACCAGCGGTGCGGTTTGTGCGACCGGTGTGGTATATGCACTCACTCTTCTTGGTATCCCTGCCTCCCACTGCATCGCAGGCATGGTGCTTGCCATCCTCTCTATTCAGGGCACCTCCCATGTCCATGCAAGCCGGCTGCTTGGGAAGATCTGGGGGTGGCGTTCCTGACATCCCCTGATATTCCGCTCCTTGTCTGCGGCTGTATTGCTTTCTATGCAGCCATACGGGCACTCGTGGAGAGGGATATTCCCAAAAAACTCCTTTACCTCAATGTATTCGGATTTGCCATATCAGGATCCTTTGTCCTTCTCTTTCCCGACATCCTGACGGCAATTGCAGCAGTTGCCTTCTTTGTCGGAACAACGCTTGAGGGAAATATCATCGCAAGTGCAATCGCACGAAAAAGAGCACCTAAGTCTCCCGGGGGAGATGAGGAGAAGCCATGATTGCAGACCTTATCCTGTATTTCTCAGGATTTTTGTGTGTCTGTGGTGCGGTTGCAACCTGGTACGAGATAAACCCGTACCGGAAACTCATCGGACTCTCGGTTCTTATCGGTGGAATCATGCCGCTGGTGATAGCAACCGGATACCTTGATGTCGCGATCCTCGTCACCCTCATCGGACCGATATCGACCGTCATCTTCATCCTCACACTAACACGGGGGAAGATGGAATGAGCGAGACACTATATCTCGGGCTTTTCATCCTCATCATCGGTGTATTTGCCGTTGCCTTCCCCCGGAACCGTGAGTACCTGACCCGTCTCATTAACACTGAGATTGCTGCGTTCGGTCTGCTTTTAGTCTTTCTCTCTTTATCTGAGACCATCGCACTTGTCACCTTTGTTGCGGTAAACGGCATCTCCACGTTTATCTTTGTCAGGATCATTGAACGGAGGCAGGGATGAGAGAGAGGGAGATCCGGGAAGGACACGGGAGCATGGTAAGCAGGATATCGCGGTTTATCTCTGATTTTGATAACCTTGTCCCTGCCTATGCCCTGATGATCGCATGCGTTGCCCTCATCGGGCTTCTCACCCTCCCTCTTCTCACCTATGAACCTGACCAGATCTATCCAAAAACCCTTAATCCGTCAAGTCCGCTCAATCCCTATGACCGGGGTGGAGCACCCTTTACCGCGGCTGAAGTACATGCCCAGTACCCTGAAAATGCCCCGTATATTGGGTACGTAACCGGATATTTAACCCCGCTCAGCCGGTTTTTTGCTGCAACCACGCAGTATATGGGCACCACCATCGTTGCCCACCCGGGAGGCATCATCGATGAGATCCTGTATTACACCCGGGGACTTGATACCATTGTTGAGACGAGCATCCTTTTTGTCGCTTTTGCTGTTGCTTCGTTTTTGTACCGGAGGAGAGAGGAATGATCGGGGAGATCATGGCAGGAGACCATTACCTGCCCGGCATTGCAATCATCTGTGTTGCAATAGTCATCCTCATGACGACATTCTTCCGCGAGTACGATGACCTGCACCGGCTTATCCTGACCGGCTGTTCCGAGGTTGTTGCACTCTGTATCATCGCCTTTCTTGCCACAGACCTTGCAGAAGCGCTCATCCTCCCGGGACTTGTCGTCTCGCTTGCCGAACTGGTTGCACTCTCCGAGATATACATCAACAAGGAAGGACTGGGCCTGGTACCGGCACCTGACAGGACGATTGAGGTCTTCTCATCAGCACCACCGATCATCGCGGCAATCCTTGTCATCTACGGGATCGTCCTCTCCGGGTTTACCGGGGGAGCGGTAGCCGGTGTCGGTCTCCTCTTTTACTATCTCTGCCTTGATCACAAGGAACGGTTTGCGTTGTTAGAGACGGTAAGCGGGTATGCCTGGGTACTCTGGGTCTTCGCGTTCTTTATCTTCATGATGCTTCCGGCATACTGGTTCTTTGCCGTGATGATGGCAGGAAGTGCCATCTTTGTCAAGGTCACGATAAAACTCGCCCTCATCGGCACCATGAAACCAGACCAACTATTGGAGGAGACCGACCATGTTTGATCTCCCCATCGAAGGTCCGGCTCTCTTTTCCATCCCGTTTGGTGACATTGTCGATTATGCAAGTCCGTACACCCTGATCCTCTTTCTCTTTGCCGCTCTCTTTACTGCCCTTGCCATTCTTTCCCGGCCGGAGCAGCATGCCGATATCATCTTTGGTGAGGACGGAGTTTACACCGGGAGGATACCAGGGCCCGAGAACCGGTTCCAGCGGTTCATGGCAATCGCCTGTGGTCTTGCAGCAATGGGAGCAACGGTGAGCGGTGATATTTTTAATTTCTGCATCTTCACCTCCATGGTGGGTCTCACCTGTATCGGTATCGTTGCGTCATCAGGGAACAGGCACGTTTTAAATGCAGCCTTTGAGTATGGAATCGTCACCATGATAGCCATGATACCGCTCTTTGGCGGTGCGGCAATCGTAGCAGCAACAACCGGGACACTCTCGATTTGGGAACTGGCAGGAGGTGCAATAGCGGTCCCGTTTGTTGCAAAGGCGTTCCTTGTCTTAGGTGTTATGGGTGAGGGGATGGCACCGTTTTATGTAGCAAAGGCAGAGATAACACGGGCACAGGGAGCTCCCTATATCCTCATGATCCATGTCAGTTCTTTGCTCATATTCCTGCGGATAATCGAGATAATTATCACCATATAGGAGAACAGCATGCAGAGCAGAACCGGAAAAAAAATAGCAGGCACAAGCCTTGTCATCATCATCCTTGCAGAGCTGCTGCCGGTAGCAGGAATGATTCCCCCGTGGGCAGGGTTTATCCTGCTGGTCCTCTCCGTTCCCTGGTTCCTCCTGGGACTCATGCTCTGGTGGAGAGCCCCCGGGGGAGAGAGCGATCTGCCGTTTATCGGGTACTGATATGATACAATACATCCTCTTTGCACTTGCAACCGGCCTTCTCTTTCATGGCATCCACCGGAAACTCATTGCACGGATCCAGGGAAGACCGGGACCGCCAGTCTGGCAGGAGATACTGCATACGCTCAAGTTCTCATTCAAACAGACATGGATACCTGATACCGCAAGCGAGGTCCATTTTGTCGGGGTGGTGCTTATCTCTATCGCCATCTGGATCCTTGCCCTTGGGGTTGTAATCTACGAGGGGAGTGTTCTTCTGCTCTTTGCTATCTACCTGCTCCACAAGATAGTCGAGCACGGGATGGGTCTCTCGTCCGGTTCACCGTATGCCAAGTTCGGGGCTATCAGGTCGGTCATATCGGCAGCATCTGAGCTCCCGCTCTTTGTGACGATCCTCCTTATCTACTACTTCACCGGTTCTCTCATGTTAAGTGATATCATTCAGTGGCAGGCATCAAACGGTCCCCTCATCATCCCGGCATTTCCGGCAGCAGTAGCCATGTACCTTATCATCCTCTCAAAGATGCATTTCGGACCCTTCTCGATAATCGAAGGAAAAGAGATCGTTTCAGGAAACCGGACCGAGCATTTCGGGGTCTGGCGGGCAGGACTTGAGGCGGGATTCGCAATCAAGACCTACGTCCTCTTAAATGCCTTTGTTCTCATATTCCTCGGGAGCTTCTCACTCCCGGTGCTTGTACTTATCATGGCAGTCATCCTGATGACACTCTCATTTGTCTGTGCATACTGTCCCCTTCTCGGGCCATATGACACGGTCACGGTCCAGAGTCTGGTAACCGGTGTTCTGCTTGCCTACATCATCATTCTTGAGGTGGTTTTGTGAGTCTCATACCTGCTGGCTGTATCGCAGGGGTTTCGGTTTATGTCACCCTTGCTCTCATCGAGGCTACTGATCATATGGCAGTACTTCCCGAGAGTATCGGAATCATCATCCTTCTCCTCGGACTTGGATTTTTGATCTACCGGGACACTACTCCCGAACGTGATCATGTGGCTCACCGCGGGGAGATGATTCTCCTTATCGGATGCATCACACTCTTTTTCGTATATGCAGGATTGAGGGCAGGAGGTTTTCTATGAGCACAGGTTCCCGCGAAGAAAAAGACGAGACGATCCGGTACGCGTATGACCTGACTGCGATTAAGTACGCAGCCTTAACAAGCAGGCGGCACGATGACGTGGTCAGGATTATTGCAGATGACTTACCCTGCAGTGTACAGGAGTTACGAAAGATCCTGATACAGAATTGTGACATGATCCTTATCGAGTCGCTGGCTGCCCGTTACTACACCTACTTGTCAGGATCCCACGATGCCGGTGAGATATCTTCCATCATCAGGCCATACCTATATACCCGGGTCATACCGCTCGTGAGAACCGGGTACATGAACATGGTACTTGCACAGATACAGACTATGATACAGGCAGGGACAGCACGAGATGATGCCTGTGCAGCAGGAAAAAAGATGATTGTAGCGGAGTTGCTGAAATGAGTCTCTTATCACGCCTGAAAAATGCGGTCAGGCAGCGATCCATTCATGTCTGTTATGTTGATACCGGTTCGTGTAACGGGTGCGATATCGAGATCCTGGCCTGCCTCTCCCCCCGGTACGATCTCGAACAGTATGGCATCTATGTCCATAACAACCCGCGGGAAGCAGATATCCTCCTCGTCGTTGGCGGGATAGCCCCCCAGTGGCAGGAGAAACTCCTGATGATCTGGAACAGGATCCCGGAACCAAAGGTAGCGATAGCAATCGGCAACTGTGCCATTTCAGGCTGTGTATTCAACCGCCGTGATGCACTCATCGATCCCCCTGCCTCTCATATTATTCCGATTTCTGCCGAGGTACCTGGTTGTCCCCCGCGGCCTGACGAGATTATAAAAGCAGTTCTTTCACTGGCTCCGGTGGTGTTTAAGGACTGGGAGGAGCGTCATTCATGAAGAAACGGGTTGATGTCTCTATTCCCCTTGGTCCCATGCACCCCATCCTCAAGGAACCCTGCCGGATAAAATGCGAGACCAGAGGAGAGCGGGTTGTCAGTGTCGAACTGGAACTCGGGTACATGAAGAAAGGGATTGAGCGGATCATGAAAGGCCGTCCCTGGCAGGAGGTTATGTTCCTTGCGGAGAGGGTCTGCGGTATCTGCTCGGTCATCCATAACATGGTCTTTATCGAGGCGATGGAGAAGATATCATCGATCGAGGTCCCGAAACGGGCAGCATACCTGCGGGTCATCGTCAATGAACTTGACCGGATACAGAGTCATCTCATCGCCAACTTCTCGTACTGCTATACCATCGAACACGAGACGATAGCCATGTATCTCCTCAATACGAGGGAGACCGTCATGGATCTGCTCGAGATGATAACCGGTGCACGGGTCACCTGTTCCTATATGATCCCCGGTGGTGTCAGGTTTGACATCGTTCCCGAGGATCATGCGGTTATTCATGCCGGCATCGATTCGCTTGAGAAGGAAATTACCCGGTATGCCGGGATGTTTGAGAGCGGACCGCTCATTAAACTCAGGTCTGTTGGTGTCGGCATCCTTACCCCTGATGATGCCCTCCTTGCCCATGCGGTCGGGCCGACGGCACGGGCAAGTTCAATCGCATATGACGCACGATCCGATCACCCTACCTACCGGGATCTTGAATTCAACCTTGTTACCCGGTCAGGATGTGATAACCACTCCCGGATAATGCTCCGGTTTGACGAGATATTTCAGAGCATCGCACTTATCAGGAAGGCACTTGCTACGCTCCCGGAAGGGCTGATCCGGGGTGGGGGGGTGTGTACCGCCGGATCGGTTGTCTACAGCGGAGAAGCCCCGAGAGGAGAGCTCACCTACCAGATAACATCTGATGAGTACGGGAGGATCATTGATATCGCCATTCAGACCCCCTCTATCATGAACGAGGAGGCATGTGTTCATTTCATGATGACTGATGTCACTTCGATTGCCGATGTCAGTTCCAGCTTTATCAGTTGTGATCCCTGTATCGCCTGTACGGAGCGGTGATCATGAGATCGGTATACCTCTACCTCGCAAACATGTGCAGGGCGCGATGGCTGCAATCATTTCTCTTTCCAAAAACCGCACCCCTTATTACCGGTGAGGGGTTCCGTGATTACCCTCATCTTACCGATCACGAGTGCACCCACTGTTTCTCATGCATGATGATCTGTCCGGCACCGGAAGCTATAGAGGTCATCCAGGAGGGTGAAAAATGGCACCCGGTCATTTATCCCGGGCACTGCATCAGGTGTGGGCTCTGTGTTGAGATCTGTCCCGACTATGTCCTTGAGACCGGACACGTCAGGAAAAAAACAGGGCGTGATAACACGTTTTACCAGTTTACGTACCACCCGGTCGTAGATGCAACACGATGCATGGGGTGTGGAAACTGCAGCATCTCCTGTCCGGTCAACAAGGAGATTGACCCGGGGCTTGCCCACTCCGGGTATACCGATTCAGACGAAGTTATCATGCGGGTGATTGAGGGGAAAGCACGCATTATCAATGAAGCAAAATGTACCGGTTGTAAGACCTGTGAGAACGGGTGTCCGAACGGGGCTATTACAGTTGCACGGATGCTCGAAGCAAAACAGGTTCCGGCAGCCGAGCAATAAAGAAGAGAGACGAGGAGAGATCATGGATACTACGATTGAAAAAACCGGGGTCGTTTCATTTTTCAAACTGATACTGTTCTTTATCAGAGGCTTTTCCCACCAGGCTCTCTTCCTTGTCGTTCTTGCCATCATCATTGGATGTGTCGAGACGGTAAATATCGCACTGATTTATCCCATGATATCTACAGGTTTTCACATCGAACAGGAATCAGTACCCTTCTCCTGGTTCTTCTCCCTCTTTTACTCGATAATCCCGATAGGCTCCCCGTTTGTCAACTACGGGATCGTCTTTATCCTCTTTACCATCCTTGCCTTCTTTCTGCAGCTCTATTACTTCAGGACTGCGTATCGGTTCTCATCCTCTATCATCACAAAGATAAAGATGGATATCTTCTCTCACACAGAGAAGAGTGATTACCGGTTCTTTGTCCAGAAGAAACAGGGGGACATCCTCTATCTCTTTAATTCAGGTCCTGTTGCGGTAAATGGAACCCTGGATATGATGATTAACATCGTGGCAGATCTCGCCCTTGCAGCATCTATTCTTCTCCTTCTCTTTACGATATCCTCATGGGGACTCATTCTCATCCTCATTGTCGGTCTCATCTTTTACTGGGTTCTGCACTATATCGGAGTCCGGATATCTGAGCAGCTGGGCAGGCTTTCGGTTGCATCAGGTCAGGGAGAGTATAAAGTAGTCAACGAGTACATCACCGGATCAAAGATGATAACCGCGTCAAATGCGGTGATGTTCTGGAAAAATCTCTACAAAATGGCTGTCCATCTGTACTGGGACCGGTACCGGGAGGCAAAGTTTATCGAACGGATACCGGTTCTTGCGATAAACTCGCTATTCTACATCGCAGTCGGGGTGATTGTTCTCATTCTCTACATCTATTATGCCGATAACTTCATGGTGGTGATTCCCACACTCGGGACCTTTGCGGTTGGGGCTTTTAAGATCCTGCCCCGGTTTACCAACTTCGGCAATTACAAACTTGCTCTTACGAACCAGTACCCGGTCTTATGCAATCTGCATGAATTTCTTACCGATGAGACATTTCTTACGATGAGACCGGGAACCCGTGAGTTTCACGGTATGTCAGGGGACATTGTCTTAGAAGACGTATCCTTTGCCTACCAGCAGAAGGATGTTCTCTCCCACCTGACGATGAGATTCGAGAAGAATAGAGTTACCGCGATTGTCGGCCCTTCCGGATCAGGAAAATCCACGATCACAAGTCTCCTCCTCAGGCTCTATGACCCGAGGGAGGGAATGGTGCTTATCGACGGGATCGATGTACGTGAATTTGATATCGGGTCATATCGCAACCTCACCGGTTACGTGAGTCAGGACTCGTTTATCTTCCATGGGTCGGTCAGGGACAATATTGTATTTGGGATGGATTACACCAATGAAGAGGTACAATGGAGTGCAGAGCGGGCTGATGCAGCTTCCTTTATTCAGGCACTCCCCCATGGGTACAACACCGTTGTCGGGGACCAGGGTCTGCGCCTCTCCGGTGGTGAGAAGCAGCGGATAGCGATTGCACGGGCTATAATCAGGAAGCCGGATCTGCTCATCTTAGATGAGGCAACGAGTTCGCTTGACAATATATCAGAGACTCTCGTGCAGAAGGCCATTGACAAGGTTGCACTGGAGTGTACGTCTGTCATCATTGCCCACCGGCTCTCGACCATTCAGAATGCAGACAGGATTTACGTGATAGAACACGGCCGGGTTGCCGAGTCCGGAACCCATGAAAGCCTTATGGAAGAGCGTGGTGTGTACTATGCAATGCAGATGGCTGCAAAGAAAGAGAGACCGGATCCGGTGCAGGATGCGAATGACGAACGGGAGGTTATTGTATGAAATTTCTCTTCTATTCCGGCAGGACCGTGAACCAGGGTTCCCATATCGACAGGAAACAATCAAGGGAATACCAGGATGAAGTCTCCTCCTGCAGGATGAATCCGCTTGATCTCTTCAGGCTCGGGATTCTTCCCGGCGACAGGATCCTGCTTACAAATCCTCACGGTTCTGTTGTCTGCACCGTATGCGAGGATAATAACATCGCAACCGGACAGGTATTTCTTCCGCTCGGGCCCTATGCAAACCAGCTGGTTCCGGGAACAACCCAGAGTACCGGTATGCCTGATTACAAGTCAGTACCGATAGAGATACAACCGACACAGGATCCTGTTTTAGGAGTACGAGATCTCATGCGAAAGATGCGGGAGGGTTTTCATGAAGATTGAGGATGCCATCTGTGCTTTCTGCGGTTGTCTTTGTGATGATATCGCGGTAGAAGTAACTGATAACCAGATAACCGGTGTTGATAATGCGTGCACCTTAGGGGCAGCACGGTTCAGGGAAGATCTAAAGAACCGACTTTCCGAACCGATAATCCGGGATGGTGAGGGATGGAAGGATATCTCGTACGATGAGGCCATCAGAAAGACAACAGATCTCCTCCTCTCTGCCTCCCGTCCGCTGCTCTTTGGATGGAGCAGCAGCGCGACAGAAACCCAGGCGGCGGGAGCACATCTGGCCGAGCTCATCGGTGGTGTCATCGACAGTACCACCACCGTCTGTCACGGTCCTTCCATCCTTGCCATCCAGGAAGTGGGTCACCCCGGATGTACTTTAGGCCAGGTGAAGAATCGTGCAGAGACCGTCATCTACTGGGGGTGTAACCCGATAGATGCCCACCCGCGGCACATGTCCCGGTACTCAACCTATCCAGATGGCTATTTTACCAAAAAAACACTTCAGAGCAGGAAGGTAATCGTGGTTGATATCAGGAAAACCGAGTCATCTGATATAGCAGATATGTTTATCCAGATCTGCCCTGGTGGTGATTACGCGGTTCTGTCAGCCTTGCGAACGATTGTCCGGGGAAGACCTGAGGTTGTTCCCCCGGTTGTTGCCGGTGTTTCTAAAGAACAGTTGCTTGCAGTTGCCGAGATCTGTAAAAAGACCCGGTTCGGGGCGCTCTTCTTTGGTCTCGGGGTCACCATGAGCAGGGGGAAGTACAAAAATGTACGGAATGCTATTGAGTTCGTTGATGAGTTAAACCGGCACACGAAATGGACCATCACGCCAATGCGCGGACATGGAAACGTGTATGGATCAAACGAGGCGTTCACCTGGATCAGCGGGTACCCGTATGCGATCGATTATTCACGGGGAATCGCCTTTTACAATCCCGGGGAGACCTCGGCAGTCGATATCCTCAGGCGACGCGAGTGTGATATGTGCCTTATTGTCGGGAGTGATCCCGGTGCGCATTTCCCCGGGTTCTGCGCTTCTTATCTTGCATCGATCCCGACTGTTCTCATCGATCCGTATCCAAATGCAACAACGCATCTTGCAACGATCCAGATCCCATGCGCGATTAACGGGATTGATGCAGAGGGAACGACCTACCGCATGGATGGGGTCCCGATTCAGACGCGAAAACTCATCGATACCAATTATCCCTTTGATGGTGATATTGTGCATGAGATTCACCGGCTGGTTGCCGCGGAGAGGAGAATATGAACGAGATACTTCTCAAAAATGCCTGCGTTATCGATCCCATCCATGGTATCAGGGGCGAAGTGATGGATCTCTGTATCAGGGACGGGTGGATCGTGGAAGAGGTGAGCAGTACTGCACCGGTACTTGATGCAAAGGGGTACCTGACCATGGCAGGAGCCATTGATTCACACTCTCACATCTGCGGGACCAAGGTGAACTTCGGGAGGTACATGTCACCGAATGATATGCGCGCAGGCAGGGAAGCTTCGCGCGGCATTATGCACCCGATATCAGGCTATAGTGTCCCGACTACCTATGCCAACAGTTACCGGTACTCTGCGATGGGGTACACCACCATCCTTGAGGGAGCCATGGCGCCCCTGGAGGCACGTCATACCCACGAGGAGTTCATGGCAACTCCCCTCCAGGACATGATGGCAAACACCCTCTTTGACGGGAACTGGAACATCATGGAGGCGATTCACGAGAAGGATCTTACACGTGCTGCAGCAATCGTCGGGTGGACGCTCTCAGCCGTGAAAGGATTTGGAATAAAACTCACCAACCCGGGAGGGACGGAGGCATGGGGATGGGGAGATGATGTACAGGATATTCATGAGACCGTACCTGATTTCGGGGTTACTCCGGCAGAGATCATCACGACGATGATCCAGGCAAACGAGATGCTCAATCTCCCCCATTCGGTGCACCTGCACTGCAATAATCTTGGAATGCCCGGGAATTATGCAACAACGATAGAGACGATGGATCTTGCACAGGACAAGAATGAAAAACGGCAGACCCTGTATCTCACCCATGTTCAGTTCCATTCCTATGGCGGTTCGACATGGGCTGATATGGACTCGCGTTCTGAAGCAATAACAAAGAAACTGAACTCATGTCCCCAGATTGCCATTGATATCGGCCAGGTTCTTTTCGGGCGGACGACGACTATGACTGCTGACGGCCCGATGGAATGGCGCCTGTATACCCTTCATCATAATAAATGGAGCAACCATGATGTTGAGATCGAGACCGGTTCCGGGATAATTCCTGTCTATTATAACAGGAAGAACCTGGTCAACAGTATCATGTGGGCAATCGGTCTTGAACTGGTGCTGTTAAACCAGAACCCCTGGAAAGTCATGATGACGACTGACAACCCGAACGGGGCTCCCTTTGTCAGGTACCCTGAGATAATCGCACTCCTTGCAAGTCAGAGGTATAGAAACGAGGTTGCAAAAACGATTCACCCCCGGACAGAACACCGGGTGCCTCTTCTCTCACTTGACCGTGAACTCGATCTGTATGAGATTGCGATTATTACCCGGGCAGCTCAGGCGCGTGCACTCGGTATTCTTGACCAGGGAAAAGGACATCTGGGTCTGGGGGCACGCGCCGATGTTGCAGTGTATCCGCTTTGCATCGACACTCTCGATCCGGGTCAGGAGTACCTGCAGGTACAGGAGGCTTTTTCAAGGACACTCTTTACCATCAAGGGTGGAACGCTCGTCTCACGAAACGGTGAGGTCATCGTGGAAGAGAAGAACCGGACGTTCTGGGTCGATCCGCAGATATCAGATGAATACGACCTCTCACGGGATGAAGCGTTTAAGAGACGGTTTGACCACTATTATTCGGTGAGGATGAATAATTACGCGGTACAGGATCGGTACATCCCGCGCGGGGTTCGGATTCCGACAGAAACGGTGCTCTGATATGCATCAGAGATGATCAGAGGATCATCACCTGTTATTTCCCGGGTATTATATGATAGGATCGGTTATGTATTGGTGTGATACCCTAAAATCCGGGTATCTGCAGTCCCGCACGTTCTCCTTCATTCCTGATATCTGCCAGGACAGCAGATAAACAGGACTCAATTGGTTCCGGATGCAGTATCGCTATCCCGATGTATGGATCCGAAAATTCCAGACGATATACCGGATACCGGATCCTGACTAATTGGGTCTCGTGTTTTTGTGATATTGCATCAATGAACAATTTAATCTGTGTTTCACCCAAGGATTCGGTTTGGGATCTCTGTACCGGGAGAAGAAATGAGATGACTGGGGATGGGGGGAGTTCCTCATGGTTGTGATCCTTATACAGTGATTGCAGGGTATAAAAGTCATGAAAGAGAGCGATATTATCAATTATATCTTGTACTTCTGGGTTGGAGAGAAGTGCATCGGCAGACAGATCTCCAATGACAACCCTGGAGTATGAATGCTCCTTGAATCCTTCAATTATGGCATATTTTATCCCTTTATCGGCAAGGGAACAGAGGGCATGGTGGAGTGATGTACTCCTCTCAGTCTGGACGGTCTTCTCATCATCGATCCCGATTGATATCCCGATACCGGTCTCGAAAAAGAGGGTGGTATCCTTGTCCGGTGTTAAGAGAAACCGGTGATGACCAAGGTGTTTTATCGTTCCAACCAGACCTGTTTTTCCGAGGGTTGCACAGAGTTTTCTGATAAACGTTGTCTTACCGGATCCGGATATTCCAACAACCTGGATTATCTTCATTATTACCTGAGAAGGTTTATGTAGTGATACCTTATAGGATTCGGGATTTTCTGTGGATGATCCGGGACAGAGAATTCGTCTCATCTTCAGGCCTGGAGTTTCCCCTTTCAGAAACCGGTTTTTCTGCCTCAAACATAAGGGAAACAGTGGTAATACGGGTTATATACTGCCTGAAAAGGAATGCTTGCTAATCAGAAGATGGTGTGCGATTGTGTGAAAATCATGAGATTAGAGACAATCTTCTGATATGAGTAAACCTGTGTCTGGAATAGTATTGATCCCTGCATGATGCCAGAACAGAGAAAATATCATTTCCATGCTGTTTTTATTGCAACTAGGCCGGACTAGTGCTCTCATTGTATCCAGATTGAACATGAGGAGTATCGATTATTTTTATGCCCCTGATATGGAATAGATTATGAGAGATGCCTATGGAGATTACCATTACCTTTTTACCAAATGATAAGCCGAATATTCCGGTAGAGGCCGAGACCATCGTTCCGTCTGCTTTTATTGCAAGGGATGAAATTTTTGTCTGGGAGGGGAACAAGAAGCGATCCCTCTCTGATATTGCAGAGATAGAGTACAAGGGCAGTACCGATGACGTGAGTGATATCCACCTTGTTCTTTTAGGCGAGACCGGACGGGTAAAACGGGTGGGGGAGTACATGGATGGCGGGCGTATCACTATTCACGGGGATATCGGGATGCACTGTGGTAATTTCATGGAGTCAGGTATCATTGAGATCACAGGCAATGCCGATGCGTGGCTGGGCCGCGAGATGCGGGGCGGCACGATCATCTGTCATGGTTCCTGCGGTGATTACTGCGGGTCAGGGTACCGGGGTGAGAAACGCGGGATGCGGGGCGGTACAATAGAGGTTATGGGAGATGCACAGGATTTTTGTGGGGAGTATAACAGTGGGGGTGATATCATCATTCATGGCTCCTGCGGGGATATGGCAGGAGTTGAGATGCATGCCGGGACGCTTACCATTCACGGGGATTGTTACCGGCCCTGCGGTAATCTGACCGGGGGGACCGTGACGATTCACGGGACCGCTTTTGAGATGTTACCTGGGTTTTCTCACCATGGGGAGGTAATGGTTGACGGAATCTCCTATAGCCGGTTTACCGGGGATGTGGCAAACCGGGGGAAAGGGGAGGTTATTGTCAGAGGGTATCAGCGGTGATTTTACTGTTCACCCCCAGTGAAGAATATGCATTCCAGTCTGTTAGATACCAATGTCAGGCCTTTCATCTGATTCAGAATTGATCCTCTGTCTTTCACAGGAACAGAGAAGAATAATATCGTGATTGTAGAGAACGGTGCCAGGATTATCCAGATAATCGTACCTGACAACAGCAGTATGGCATTAAAAGCGGTATCCCTATTCATTTGCTCTTTTTTCTTGGGCAGTTCTCTTTCATATATCCCGCTCTTTACGAGATCCGGGAGGTTTCGTATCTTAATCGGGGGTGGCGTTTTTTGGCACTCGCTATCCCCTCGATGGTATGATGGTCACGATTCCAGTTCGCGTTCGGGTACATCCATGGGAAAACGCAGGAATATCTGCCGGGGTTGCAAAAAAACCTGACAATTCTCTCTTCGGAGGGCAATGGGCACAATGTCGCTTTTGATCGATATGTTTTATACTGTTCATTATCGATGATATATTATTTATAATAAGATACTCAATATGAAAGAACGGTTAAGAAGTAAAGAGATCATGATATACCATGGATAAAGGTCATCTTCTCGATGTTATTCTGCAACAGCAGGATATTTTCAATCAGATTCCATCTGATATCATCGAGAGAGATATCGATTCTGAAAAATATATGCGCGGAAAAGAGATCGTGATCATCACCGGGATCAGAAGATCAGGGAAAAGTACCGTCTTAAAACTAATCGCGAACCGGTATAAGGATCAGGGTGAGAATACTCTTTTCATCAATTTTGAAGATATCAGGCTTTCTGACATCTCTCCTGATAATTATCAGGATATCGAGAATATCGCAATTGAGTTGTTCTCTGCAAAGAAAAAGACTGTTTTTTTCTTTGATGAGATTCAGTATGCTCCATTATGGGAGCGCTGGCTGAATAATCTTCATTTTAAAGGCTATAAGGTATATGTAACCGGATCGAATGCGAGCATTCTTGGAAGAGAGATTGCCACATCTCTAACCGGGAGAAATGTGGTGCTAGATATGTACCCTTTCAGTTTCAGGGAATACCTGATCTTAAAAGGAGTAGATGTCCCGGCTGTTACCTATCTGACATCACACAAGTCAGCTGAGATCCTTCATTATTTTAAATTTTATCTGGAATACGGGGGATTTCCCGAAGTACTCAAGGAGGTAAACATTGAACTTTCAGGATATTACTTTAATGACATTATCAAGCGGGATATACAAAACCGGAACCAGATACGGGAGAGAACGGGACTCGAAAGGCTTGCCACATACCTGGCTACAAACTCAGGCTCTGTTTTTACGTATACAACGCTCAGGAATGTTACCGGAATAAAAAGCAACAATACGATCAGTCAGTACCTGGATTATTTCAGGGATTCATATCTCTTCTATACGCTTCCGGCATTTTACTTCTCGTTAAAGAGACAGGCCCAGGCATCATCGAAGGTGTATTCCGGGGATAATAGTTTTTTAACAACAGTCTCATTTTCATTTTCAGAGAATGCCGAACAAAAGCTTGAAAACCTCCTGTATTTGCACTTGCGACAATCAAAGAAGGGCGCTTCCCTTTTTTATCACACCGGTAAAAAATCCGGAAAAGAATGCGATTTCCTGATCATGAACAGTACCTCTGTCATATCTGCCATCCAGATCTCATCTGATATCAGGAGTGAGAAAACGAAAGCCAGGGAGATAGCCGGGCTTCTTGATGCTTTACATGAATACCGGTTACGCCAGGGCTACATTCTTACTTTGGATTGTGATGGGAAAGAAGAAGCAGCCGGCAAAGAGATTATCATTACTCCCGCCTGGAAATATATGCTGTACCCGGATCTGTATCCTTAAATCTTTTTTAACAGGATTTTGGAGGTTATTTGAATTGGTCTTCATTGATGGGTTTACGGGTTTCCTTATGGGGAATACATGGAAATTTCTTATATTTGTTGCGCGATGTGTCATATCCTGTTTTTCATTACGTTATCTGTATAATCTGCAAATGGGCGTTCATCTCACCATTACGGATTCTTTTCATTGAGAGAAAGATCCTGTCATGGTTTTTTCATGAGAGGTTCATACCGGCCTTTACCGGAATAGGGATAAGACCTCCCTAATTTCATGAGAGATACACCCGCTGTGGGTGCGTTAACACAAAAACGTTCCGGATGAATGAGAGATATCGGCCAATGGTATCCGGTACCTGAATCGGCATAATTATGTAAGTTATATCCCGGTTTATTCGATAATCAGGGGTAAAACCTGCTATATTTGTGTAGAGAGCAAGTACATCAGGTCATTGTTCTGATGAATGGGTTTCCAGGCAGTTTGTATAAACCCTTCTCTCTCGTATACTATAGAAGTGCATCTGACAGGTCACGACCTGTCAAGGGTTTTTAACTCTCATAAGCGGTTGTTGTGAGTGTACAGAGGTCACTTTCGATTCGAACACAATCATGAAAAAAAAGTATGTCATCACCGGGGGAGCTGGGTTTATCGGCTCCCATCTTGCTGATGCCCTTGCTCAGACCCATGAAGTAGTTATCCTTGATACCCGGGTAGATGGAAATCAGAATATCAGGCATTTAACCACTCATCCACATGTCACCCTCATAGAGGGAAGTATCACTGACGTAAGCCTTCTTCGGAGGATATGCACCAGGGCCGATGGAATCTTCCACCAAGCAGCGCTTGCCTCGGTTCCGCGTTCGATAGAGGACCCGGTATCCTGTAACGAGGTAAACATCACCGGTACACTCAATGTTCTGCTTGCCGCTCGGGACTGCGGTGTCGGAAGGGTTGTTGCTGCATCATCTGCTGCTATCTATGGAGATGATTCTGCGCTCCCGAAAAAGGAGGATATGGTTCCCAGGCCGCTCTCGCCGTATGCTGTTGCAAAGTTGGCCGGAGAGTATTATGGATCGGTTTTTTATGAGAATTACGGTCTTGAGTCGGTATTTCTCAGGTATTTCAATGTCTATGGACCACGCCAGGATCCGAATTCCGATTATGCTGCAGTCATACCCAGATTTATCAGTGCCATGATTTCCGGAGAACAACCGGTTATTTACGGTGATGGCACGCAGACCCGGGATTTTATCTCGGTTCATGATGTGGTACGGGCCAATATTATGGCAATGGAAGGAACTGTAACCGGGATATGTAACGTTGCCGGGGGAAGAGAGGTGAGTGTCAATGAATTGTTTTGGATTATTGCTGATGATTGTGGATTTATCGGGAGCCCGGTCTATCTACCTCCACGTCCTGGGGATATACATAGATCGCTTGCTGACATTTCTCGAATACGCGAAGTGTTTGGATTTGTGCCGGAGATTAGGCTAGAGGAGGGGTTGAGAGAGATTGTGAGTGGATGGTTTAATGGTAATTTTTTGTGATATCTAATTGTGTTATCAATGCTAAATCAATAGAGAATCATTGAAAACCATTACTCTTGTATGAATAATCTGAATCTAGATCTTTTTAAGTAATCATATCTGGTGTTCATCTGGGTTGAGTGACATACAAATACGGTATTGTCCATAAATAAGGAACATAATAATGTATAGAGGGTATAATTGAGAACTAATAAGGATGATGTTATCTGGACCATGGAAATCCGTCCACAATGTGGTTGGTTTAACATAGACCTTGCAGAACTCTGGCGTTATCGGGATCTCATCTTTCTCTTTGTTCGTCGTGATTTTGTTGCAGTTTATAAACAAACAATTCTTGGCCCGATTTGGTTTTTAATACAACCTCTGTTCACCACCATCGTTTTTACCGTGATATTTAGTAATATTGCAAAAATCCCAACAGATGGACTTCCTCCGATGTTGTTCTATATGTCAGGTACTGTTTGCTGGGCTTATTTTGCGAGTTGTATGACCCAGACCTCTAATACGTTCATTTCCAATGCCGGGATATTTGGCAAAGTATATTTCCCTCGGCTTGTAGTTCCCATATCTGTTGTGATAACGAATCTGCTCACTTTTTTTATTCAATTTGGGATGTTTCTGGCATTCATTCTCTATTTTTTTCTTGTGGGAGCTCCCATTCATCCTACAGTCTGGGTACTACTTACACCGTTTCTTCTGGTTCAAATGGCGACCCTTGGACTTGGTATGGGTATTCTTATCTCAAGTATGACAACAAAATATCGGGATCTGGCAATGGCGCTCGGATTTGGTGTCCAGCTCTGGATGTATGCAACACCCATAGTCTACCCACTATCTCAAATTCCACTAAAATGGCAATGGCTCTTTGCATTTAATCCTATGACTGCCATAATTGAGACATTTCGGTATGCATTTTTAGGAAGTGGGGCGATTCAGCCCTGGATGCTTATTTTGAGTGCGGGAGTGACAGTATTGATTCTGATAGTTGGTATTATGTTTTTTAGTCGTGTTGAAAAGACATTTATGGATACGGTTTAGTCAGTGGGGTGTATTATGGATGATGTAGTTATCAGAGTGGAGCATGTATCCAAAGAGTACCAGCTGGGAGTAATTGGTCATAAAACTTTATCCCACGATCTACAGAGCAAATGGGCACGATTTAGGGGAAGAGATGATCCCGACGCCAAGAAAGATGCAATCCATCATGAACATTTAAATATATCAATGATGTGATGGTTTTGTGCATCAAGGAATTTCACATTCTATGATAGATCAGGAGAAATTGTGTGCATCATCGGGTCGCAATGGATCTAGAATAACATTTCTAATTGAATCAAAAAATGACTCTTAATAACTATTTCGTAACCGGTGGCGCAGGTTTTATCGGTAGTAACTTCATCCGCTATCTCTTAAACCGTTATCAAGATATTAGAATTATCAATTTTGATAAGTTGACTTATGCCGGAAATCTCAATAATTTATCCGATATTGAAAAGGATCCACGTTATATTTTTTTCAGAGGGGACATTTGCGATAAAAAAAATATTGAAAATGCATTCGATCAATTTCACATGGATTACATAATCAATTTTGCAGCAGAGTCACATGTTGACCGAAGCATCCTCAATCCGAATATTTTTTTTACGTCGAATGTTTTGGGAGTTCTGAACTTATTGGAGGTTTCATTAAAACAGGGTGTAAAAAAATATCTCCAGATCTCCACCGATGAAGTCTATGGTTCACTTGGAAAAACGGGTGCATTCACAGAAACCACGTCACTTGATCCCCGCAGCCCATACTCTGCAAGCAAAGCCAGCGCTGATTTGCTGACACAGGCATATTTTCACACATTCAATCTGCCGATAAATATCACTCGGAGTTCAAACAACTATGGCCCATATCAATTCCCAGAGAAATTGATCCCCCTTACAATTCTCAACTGCCTAAGCGGGAAAAAAATTCCAATATATGGGGATGGTCTGAATATCCGGGACTGGATCCATGTGGACGATCATTGTGCTGCGATCGATCTGGTTCTCCATAAAGGTATTCCTGGAGAGATCTACAATGTTGGTGCAAATAATGAACGATCCAATATTGAGATTGTGAAATTGATCATTCAGATTATTACAGATTTACATCAGGATTTGAAGGTTTCAGATGACCTTATTTCCTATGTCAAAGATCGTAAAGGCCACGATCAGCGCTATGCAATTAATTCAAATAAAATCCAAAAAGAACTGCATTGGAAACCATCTATTTCCTTTGAATCCGGAATGATAAATACTATCAGGTGGTATCTTTTACACCCTGATTGGTTGAATTCAATAATTACAAAAGACTATTTCTTGTATTACCAGAATTTGTATGGTAATAGTTTTCAGTTGTGATTTTATTGCTCCTCTGCCCCATATGTAAAAATCCATTGTTGAGGGAAGCTATGCAGTATCTCTGTCAGAATTGCGGCAAAACGTATTCGAGTAAAGACGGGATAATTCAATTAACCGGAAATACGCTTCACGAAGAGCAGTACTTTCCCGATAATGGGTTTGAAATTTTGTATCAGTCAGAAGAAAAAAATTTCTGGTTCAAGGTCCGGAACAAAATCATCGGAAATGTAATTACCCGATACTTATCTTTGCAGTCGTGTATTCTAGAAGTAGGATGCGGTACCGGATATGTTTCACGGTACCTGAAAAAAATGGGATATCATGTTGAGTGCGCAGATCTGTTTTTTGCTGCGCTACGATTCTGTAAGGAGAGGGATGCGGGAGATTATTACTACCAATGTAATCTGTCAGACCAGATTTTTATTGAAGAATTTGACGCAATTTGTGCTTTTGATGTCCTTGAGCATATTAATGATGATGTCGCCATCCTGAAAAATATGCATGCCGCTCTGAAACCGGATGGCATTCTTTTTATTACAGTTCCGGCTGATCGACATTTGTGGTCTGCGATGGATATCTATGCGGAACACAAGCGAAGATATTCTCTACAGGAATTGCGAGAAAAAATTGAAGATAATGGATTTAAGGTGAAAAAAATAAGTTATTTTATGACACTCCTCTATCCGTTCATTCTTCTCGCACGAAAAATATCATTGCGAACAGGGAATATGAATGATGAGAATGTTAAGAAGCAGATTCAAAAAGATGCCATGAGTGAATTGCAGCCCAATGGAATCATTAATTCCATGTTTTTTCTTATTTTCAGCTTGGAAGTGCCCCTTATTAATACAATCGCCTTGCCATTCGGTAGCAGTTTACTCTGTATTGCAGTAAAGGAGCCGTGATGCCATGAAAGGTGTCATACTCGCGGGTGGAACCGGTACGCGGTTATACCCTCTCACCAAGGTGACAAATAAGCATCTACTACCTGTAGGAAAAGAACCGATGATCTTCAATCCTATTCGGCAATTACTCTCTGCGGGGATTACTGATATCCTTGTTGTTACCGGAAAAGATCACATGGGAGAAATTGTCCGATTGCTTGGAAGTGGCTCTGATTTTGATTGCAATTTTACATTCAGGGTGCAGGAGAAAGCAGGAGGAATTGCAGATGCCCTTGCGCTTGCGAATGTATTTGCAAATGGCGACAGGCTTGTCGTCATTCTTGGAGATAATATCCTCACGCATAGTATCCGGAAATATGTGGACACTTTCAAGAAACAATCTATTGGTGCGAAGATTTTGTTAAAACGCGTTGGAGATCCGGAACGGTTCGGTGTGGCGGCGCTGGATGAGCGGAACAAAATGATCATACAGATTGAAGAAAAACCGGAAACCCCTAAAAGCGATTATGCAGTAATCGGGGTGTATATGTATGATTCTCATGTGTTTGATGTAATTCAGAGTCTCAGACCCTCTGCACGTGGAGAACTTGAGATCACCTCCGTCAACAACTGGTACGTGGAACAGAATACGATGACCTATGATTTCATTGAGGGAGACTGGACTGATGCCGGAACATTTGAATCCCTGGTATATGCAAATGAGCTTATGCTCTCACGGGATAATATAATAGAGAATTCTTTATGAAAATTCCTTTTGCACGTCCTTATCTAACCGGAAATGAACAAAAATATATCAACGATATCCTGGCAAATATCCAGAACGGAGCACAAATAAGTGGTGACGGACCTTACGGAAAGAAGTGCGAACAATTAATGGAGGAGAAGTTCGTGGCACGTAAGGTTCTTCTTACTACATCATGTACGAGTGCCCTTGAGATGGCTACTCGTCTCATTAATATACAGCCCGGAGATGAAGTGATCATGCCTTCCTTCACCTTTGTTTCCACCGCGAACCCGGTAGTAATTGCTAGAGGAAGGCCAGTTTTTGTGGATATCGACCCGGATACACTCAATATCGATCCGACAAAGATAGAAGAGGCAATAACCCCACGGACAAAGGCTATTTACTCGGTCCATTACGCAGGTGTTTCCTGTGCCATGGATGAGATCATGTCGATTGCGAAGAGGCATGGTTTATGGGTTGTGGAAGATGCTGCCCAAGGAGTCGGGGCGAGATACAAGGAGAGACATCTTGGGACTATAGGGGATTTTGGGTGCTATAGTTTCCATGAAACAAAGAATATTACCTGTGGTGAGGGAGGAGCCCTCGTTATCAACCGCGATGACCAGGAACTGATTGAACGGGCTGAGATTATACGGGAGAAAGGAACTGACCGGAGTAAGTTTCACCGTGGTCAGGTTGATAAGTATACCTGGGTGGATGTCGGATCCAGTTATGTGCAAAGTGATATATTAGCAGCGTTTTTGTACGCTCAGCTTGAAGCAATGGATGAGATGAACCAGAGGAGGATGGAGATATGGAATGATTATTATACTCAGCTAAAACCTTTTGAGGAGTCGGGTATGATCAGGTTACCGGTAATCCCCGATTACGCCGAACATAATGCCCATATTTTTTATATTTTATTCCGGGATCTAATAGTAAGAGACATCATCATGGACAGGTTAAAAAAAGATAAAATCCATGCTGTTTTTCATTATATGCCATTACATTCATCACCACAAGGCAAGAAAGAAAGAGGAGATCAAACATCAATTCCCATCACAGACGAGATAAGTCGACGGATTTTGCGTTTTCCAATCTATTCAGGGATGAATTCTAAAGAAATTAACTATGTAATATCAATATTTGAGAAAATTGTGACTAATTTTTTATGAGCAATAAGAAATTACTCACAATGAAGAGAAATTGAATTAATCTGAAAATGGTTATTTGTATTGCATACATAACACTCACTTGAATTTAAAATATTGATTACTTATGAAAATCCTCTTTTTAAACATCTATCCTCAAAACACCATGGCAAGATACTTATTGTCTTCTTATCTTCTCAAGGGATATCTCTCACAATCATCAAACCATGAAACTAAAATTTTAAATTTTCCAGATGCATTAAAACCTGATCAGATTATTACAGAAATAAAAAAATTGGCCCCTGATATTATCAGTTATAGTTGTTATGTATGGAATATCTCATTAATTGATCAAATATTTGAAACACTTACATCTCTTGCCGAAAGTGAATTAATCCACATTTTTGGAGGGCCTGAAATAACTATTGAAAGATTATCAAATTTGAATTGTTCCCAGGAAAATGTTTTTTATATTATCGGGGAAGGAGAGGAAAAGTTCAGTAATCTGATAATAAGTATCGAAAAGGGCGATATAATCCTTCCACCTGGAGTTGCGTATTTAAAGGATGGTAACATTGAATATGAATCTAATCTGACAACTATCAAAGATCTAGATATTATCCCATCAATATACGTTAACAATATAATAGAAGATAGATTATATGCATATCAACAGGCGTTTATAGAAACTCAAAGAGGGTGCAAATACCGTTGTAAATATTGTGTGTATCATAAAAATATCAGACAAATATCATATTATTCAATAGAGAGAGTGCTTCAAGAATTAGATTTTTTGATTTGCGAAAAAAAAATTACTGCACTCCGAATTTTTGATGCAATTTTCACTTCAGATTTATCGCGAGCAAAAAAAATCGTGAAGCATTTACACAAATTAAAAACAAGAGGACATCACATTCCCTGGATCTATTGGGAGTACACGTATGACAGTGTTGATAATGAATTTCTATATTTGGTTTCACTGTTAAAAGATCGAGAAAAAATATCCAATTCCTCGAATCTGCTCCCAAAAGACCGTGCCCAGTTATATTCAGATATGCTTCAGGATTATATCGCAATAAATTGTATCGGACTCCAATCATTCAATCCGGAGGCATTAAGAAATGTAGGGCGCCCCAAAACAGATTGGAGTCGGTTTTGTTCGTTTATGCACGAGATTAATAAGAATAACCTGGTTATAAAACTCGACATCATACTTGGTCTACCGGGTGAAACATACTTGTCCTTTATGACCGGACTTGATAAAATAATTCCATTCTTTAAAGACACTGATCATATCCTTAATATTCACCGCCTGCAGGTATTACCTGGCTCAGATTTGGAAAAACTTAAGTGTAAATTCAATCTTTCTTATTCATCAGGATCTCCCCATTTCATATTATCCACATCTTCAATGACCAAGGAAGAGATGATTCTGGCATGTAAATTGAGTGGATTACTATTTCGTATCATAAATTCACCATTAAGAGATCGATTCTATAAATCATGGGAAAAATCAGATTTAAGTCTTGAAAGATATCTAAAAAAATTTTATGTGCAGATAGAGACTGATTCGAGATTAGAATCGACAGAGTTCATTCAAAATCTCTGGGTTGATGATGAATACTGGAACGGAAAGGTTTTTTCAGAAATTCCTTCTCAATATCTCATTGAGTATATGGATATCAACAAAGAATTTTCTTATTAGATTTTCAAATTAAAATCGGATTTTTTTGTAATGGAACCTGAAATGAGAGAAAAACAAGCAGCGAATATGCTATTTCCTGGAGATTTAAAACTTCAAAAGATACTTCCTTTAATTCATTCTATGAAGAAAGAATCCAGGAATGAATTGTCAATCAGGATTCTTTTTCTTCGAAATTATACGACAGAACCAATTATCCCCTTTCTGGAATACTTATGTTATAAAAACGGGATAACTCCATTGATTACAACAGGAACATATAATGGTATATTTCAGGATATTTTTGCTGAAGAGATATTGAATAGAAATATCGATTATGATCTTATCATTGTCAGTCAAATATTAGACCATCTTAATGATGAATTATGTACTCAATATATTTCCTTAACAGAAATTGAAAGAAAAAAAAAGGTTGATTCAATACTTTTGAATTGCAATAATATCATAAAAGAACTGGTTCAACGGAGTAAAGGAACTATTCTGTTTCATAACTTTTCATCACCCACTTTTCCGTTTTTTGGGATATGCGATAATTCCCTACCATGCCTTCAATGTAATACCATAAGAAAATTAAATTCTGATCTCATCCAGATTGTAAATTCACATTCTGGAGTATACATCTTTGATATTGAGAAATTGCAATCAACAATTGGATCATTATCAATGTTTGATAGCAGAATGTACTATCTATATAAGAATCCTTATTCTCAAACCGCTCTAGCCTGGATAGCAAGTGAATATTTAAAATTTATTTTAACTCTAAAAGGAAAAACAAAAAAATGTTTAATTCTGGATTGTGATAATACCCTTTGGGGAGGTATAATTGGTGAGGACGGTTTAGCCAACATTGAGATTGGAGAAGAATACCCAGGAATAAAATACCTCGATTTTCAAAAATCTATACTCAATTTATACAATAAAGGGATTATGCTTGCTATTGCCAGCAAAAATAATGAAGAAGATGTAATAGAGGTATTTGAGAGACATCCAGGAATGGCTCTCAAAAAGGAGCATTTTCTGGTTATGAAAATTAACTGGAATGATAAAGTAACTAATATAAAAGAAATTGCTTCAGAGCTAAACATTGGTCTAGAAAGCATAGTTTTTATTGATGATAATATTCATGAAATATCGCAGGTTACCTATCAGATCCCGGAGGTAGTAACACTATTAGCAGGGGATATTCTTGAAGGAACATTTTTCCGTGATCTTTTATTCATTTCTGGACTATTCGATACACTCACCTATTCTCATGAAGATAGAGAACGCAACAAAATGTACGCATCAGACATAATGAGGGATAAATCCCGTACTTCCATTACTAATCTGGATGAATACTTAAATTCATTGGAAATGGAAATTAATATAAAAAATGTGGATGAACTGATTATTCCCCGGGCTTCTCAATTGACGCAGAAAACCAATCAATTTAACCTGACAACGAAAAGATATTCAGAATCTGAAATCAGGTATTTTATGAATTCTTCAGATATTATCATTAGAACTATGAGTGTATCAGATAAATTTGGATCACAAGGCATTGTAGGCCTCTATATTTTAAAAATTATTGAAAAAATTGGAATAATTGATACATTCCTATTAAGTTGCAGAGTTATTGGTCGTGCAATTGAAGACGTATTACTATGGGATTGTATTGAGACAGCACGATTGAACGGATGCACAAAGGTCAGAGGTACATATATACCAACAAAAAAGAATAGTCAGGTAAGTGACTTTTACCTCCGGCACTCTTTTCATGATTCTGAACGAAATGATAATGCTAACATTGAGAATGAAAGGAGATTTGAGTTTGATCTCAAGAATATATACCCCAATTATCCAGGTTTTTTTAAAAAAGTAGTCCGGTGTTGATATCATGCAGGATAAATTAATACAAATAATGGCAGTGGTTTTTGAAATGCCAGTCACGGAAATATCTGATAATTCATCAATGGATACAGTTGAAAACTGGGATTCGCTTAAGCATATCCAATTAATGTTTGCATTAGAAAGCGAGTTCGGAATTCTTTTACAAGCGGATGAGATGGTTGAGATGACAAATTTTAAGGCTATAGTAAAAACAATATCTGAAAAAATTAAGTGAATTTAGTTTAAAATGGAAGAATGGATAAAGGAGAGATTGTATGGATATTCCGGAGAAAACGGTATTAATAACCGGTGGAGCAAATGGAATAGGACGTTGCCTTGTGCATCATTTAGTTGAATCTGGTGCAGAAGTGGGAGTTCTTGATGTAGATCAACCGGCTCTTGATTCTCTTCATAACCAGTTTCCATCGGTTTATGTTAAAAATTGTAATATCTGTGATGAGGCAAGTGTAAGTCAGGCAGTAGAAGAATTTTTTTCTTCCAGAGGAAGAATTGATATCCTTATCAATAATGCAGGTATTATCAGAGATAGCCCTCTCATTTCCTTGAGTAGGAAATTAGAACGACATAAGTATGAACTGTGGAAACAGGTTATCGATGTTAATCTAAATTCAGTTTTCATTGTTTCTTCGCATGTTGTCGAAAAAATGATTCAGAAAAGAACCAAGGGACTGATCGTCAATGTCAGTTCAATTAGTGCTCAAGGGAATCCAGGCCAGTCAGCTTATGCTGCAGCAAAAGCCGGTGTCGCTGCACTAACTAAAACCTGGGCAAAGGAATTGAATGGATTTGGAATAAGGGTAGCCTGCATCGCTCCGGGGTTTACGAATACTGATTCAGCAATTAAAGCCATGGGGGAGAAAATAACTCAGGAATGGGCTAAAAGAATTCCGATCAAACGTCTGGCAGAACCTGATGAGATTGCATCAGGGATTTTATTTATTATCGCCAATGATTACTTTAATGGTAAAACACTAGAACTAGACGGTGGAGTAATCCTGTAATGTTTCACATTGGCATTGATAGTGAAGAGGTAAGTCGCTTTGAGAGTCTGGATGAGCAATTATTGCAGAAGATATTTACCTATCGGGAGATTGAATATTGTAAAGATAAAAGTCCACAGAGTCATCATCTGGCCGGAAAATTTTGTGCTAAGGAGTCGATAATTAAAGCTTTTTTTAATTATGATATCCAGTTATCCTTACTGGATATTGAAATTATCAATACTGAAAAAGGAATGCCACAAGTTATCATTCCAGAGTACATACATAAAGAATATTCTGTTCAAATCAGTATTTCACATAATAATTCAGTGGCTGTAGCTTGTGCACTTGTCATGGAGAGCCAATTCCTTAAGGCATTGGAGGAGAGTTGTTGGAAATGAATTTTATTAAAATGAATCCTCCTGGAACAATCTGTTTTAATGATGTGTATGAAAAGATCCTCCGTGATATTAATGTCAATAATTTTCTTGACGTGGGTTGTGGTGGAGGTGAAAATTCTCAAATAGCACTTCAGAAAGGCATGAAAGGAGTAGGAATAGATTTCTCCCCCCTTGCAATTCAGAGATCTCAAGCATTGTTGGATGATTATATCAAAGATGGGAAATATAAACTTATCCAAGGGGATTTTTTTGATACTACTGATATAGGACATAATTTTGATTTGGTTATAAGTTTTTTTACTATGGAACATATCGAAGATGATGAAAAGTTCTTACGATTGCTAAAGAAGAGGGTTCGTCCTGGTGGATATCTATTATTCGCTGTTCCTGCTCAAAGCGATAAGTGGGGGATTGAAGATGATACTGTAGGGCATTTACGGCGATATGAAAAAACCGATCTCATAAATTTATTTAAGAAATGTGATATTTCTATTTTTGATATCTTTTCAATTGGAGTGCCATTATGTAACGCAATACTAAAATTATCAAATCTGACAATCATTAAAAGTATGGAGAAGAATAAATTGAATTGCTCAAAAATAGAGCAGACTAAAGGAAGCGGGGTCCGTGAAATCCCATACAAAACTGTATTTCCAAAAATGTTTAAATTATTTTTAAATAGGAAAGCAATGTATCCATTCCTTCTTTGTCAAAGACTGTTTTTCCATTCAGAAATGGGTATTAATTATCTTATAAAATGTAAAATCTGATAATAAAAAAGGTGGTTTTTAGATGGAATGTAAAAAACAAGAGATTATTATTTTCGGGAATGGAAAGATGGCATCCCTCGCTTATATGTATTTTTTACATGATAGTATTTACAATCCAGTCGCATTCACGGTTGATAATAATTACATAACTGAATCAACATTTCATAATTTACCTGTTGTACCCTTTGATAATGTAACAGATTCTTACTCCCCTGATAACTATCAGATGTTTATTGCTATTGGTTATTCAAAGTTAAATGAAATAAGAACAAAAAAATATTCTGAAGCAAAATCCAAAGGTTATCACTTAGTAAGCTACATTAGTTCAACTTGTATTGCTTGGAATGACTTGAAAATCGGGGAAAATTGTTTTATTCTGGAAAATCAGGTAATTCAACCCAATGTTAAAATTGGAAATAATGTATTTCTATGGAGTGGTAATCATATTGGACATGACGTAAATATTGGAGATAATTGTTATATTGCATCTCAAGTAGTGATATCAGGAAATGTTGATATCGGTGAAAATACTTTCATTGGGATTAATGCAGCTATCCGTGATCATATATCAATTGGTTCACGTTGTATCATTGGGGCAGGAGTCGTAATTACCCATAAAACTAAAGATGAAGAAGTATATGTTGTAGAGAATACAAAAAAATATCCACTAACGAGTGCCCAATTTGAAAGAATGATGGATATTTCATCGAAAAACTCATGACCAAAATGTATTAATATGATTTGGGAAAAAAAAGGCCTTCTTATAGCGCCAGGATCCTATCCTTGGATGGTAACACATGCTCAAAACCCTTTCCCAGAAATCATCGAAAATAATATAATTCGAGTCCATTTTGCAGGGCGTGATAAATATAATAGGGCACATGGAGGATACGCAATAGTAAAAATTAGTAATCACTTGGAATTATTGCACATTAATTCTACCCCAAGTCTTTCACCAGGAAAACTTGGTTGCTTTGATGATTGTGGTGTGATGCCCTCCTGCATAATAAAGATAAATAATTTGAAATATTTATATTATACAGGATGGACACAACGAAAATTAACTCCTTTCTCCTTTTTTATCGGACTTGCAATAAGTAATGATGATGGAAAAACCTATAATAGATATTCACAAGCTCCAGTATTAGACAGAAATTTCTATGATCCATACATGGTTGCATCTCCCTGGATCATTGTTGAAGATGATATTTTTAGAATGTGGTATGTATCATGTTCTGGTTGGGATGGTGATTTAGTGTCTGATAATAAAGGAAGCCTAATATCAACTAATATTAAGCATTATTATCGAATAAAGTACAGTAGCTCTAAAGATGGTATTTCATGGAATACTAATGATAATACTTGTATTGATTTTAATGATGACGAATACGCAATAGCCCGTCCGATGGTATGGAAAGATGAAATGGGTAAATATCATATGTTTTTTTCATTTCGAGGAGGGAATATGACTTATCGGCTGGGATATGCTGTATCAAATGATGGAATCATATGGAACCGCAAAGATAACAAATTAAATCTTGAAAAATCAAAAACAGGATGGGATAGTCAGATGATATGTTACGGTTGCATTCTAATTCATAAGGAAAAAACTTTTCTTTTATATAATGGGAATAATTATGGATCAACCGGTTGTGGATATGCTGAAATATCTAATAAATTCAACTAGAGAAATGGACGATATTGAAAACAGTCAAAAAACCTTTTATCTCAATAAATTTTTACGATATGGAGATTCTCCTAAAGCATTATCATGGAATGATGAGAAAACACAGGAGATACGGTTTAATCTAATATCTGATCTTTTTAAACATGAGAACAACATTCCATTCAGTATCCACGAGGTGGGATGTGGTTTAGCACATTACTTGGAATATTTATCCCATCGGTATCCCCAAGCCCTTTATTCTGGAAGTGATATAGTTCCTGAATTTCTTGAATATAACAAAAAAAAATATCCAGACAAACAATTTTTTCTTGATAATATTGCATCAGAAAAATCTGATTCTGTTCTCTCTTTTATGGATGTAGATTATTATTGCCTAAATGGAACATTTCATACTAAAGAAGAAAATTCTGTACATGAATGGGAGAATTTCATTTTTAAAAGTATTAAAAATATGTTTACTTTAGCTAAAAAAGGAATTGCATTTAATTTTCTCACATCAAACTCAGATTATTATGATTCTTCTTTATACTATGCAAATCCAGCAGAAATAATTACATGGTGCTTAAGAAACTGCTCGCGATTTATCTCAATCCGCCATGATCTTCCATTATTTGAATTTTTTGTATATATATACAAAGAAGATTTCATTAAAAAAACATATCCCGAGCATCACAAGTACTTCAAAAATATATGAAAATTGGTATAATTCAATCGAATTTTCTACCATGGAAAGGATATTTTGACTTTATTCATGATGTTGACAAATTTGTTTTTCTCGAAGACGTACAATATACCCATCGTGACTGGAGAAACCGGAATAAAATTAAGACTCCAAATGGTTTGAAATGGATTTCCATTCCAGTGATAAAAAAAGATTTACAGGCGATTAATGAAACTGAAATTAATAATTCTTTAAACTGGAGGGATAAATTAGTTTTATCAATCCACCATAGTTATGCGTCTGCTCCCTATTATCATTCTTATAAAGATGACATTATGGATACTCTTAAAAAAGAGGAGAAATATCTTTCAAATTTAAACATCATCCTTATCCGGAAACTATCAGAACTGTTTGGCATTGAAACAGAATTTGTCAACTCATTAGAATTGAATCCTGAAGGTAGTAAGGACGAAAAACTAATAGATATTTGCATCAAATTAGGTGCAGATACCTATCAGTCTGGTCCGGCTGCTCAAGCCTATATTAATGAAAAAAGGTTTTCCTGTGAAAATATTTCCCTGGTTTACAAGGATTATTCAGGATATCCAAAATATTCTCAATTATGGGGAGAATTTAGACATGATGTGTCAATAATTGATCTTCTTTTTAATTGTGGGGAGAAATCACCGGATTACATATGGGGTTGGAGAAATGACTGAACAAATATCTATAGTAATCCCGGTATATAACTCTGAAAATTCCCTAAGCGAATTAACAGAACGTATTATCCAGGTGATGGAGCATAATAATTATATTTATGAAATCATTTTTGTAAATGATGCTAGTACTGATAATAGTTACAATGCCCTTCAAAATTTATTTGAAAAATATACAAATATCACAATAATACATCTCGATAAAAATGCAGGGCAACATGCCGCTACATTCTGTGGGCTAGTAAACTCCAATTATGATATTGTGATTGTAATCTGTGATGATCTTCAGCATGCTCCAGAAGATATCCCTCTCTTTATTGCTAAAATAAATATGGGGTATGATGTTGTCTATGCAAAATTAGTTGATAAAAAAACCAAGCTTTTGATAGGTTCATGGATAATGCAAAAACTATTGCATATTGTTTTACATGTCCCAAAAAATATTACATTATCAGATTATTTCGCAATACGGAAAAAAATAATTAAACGGATATCTTCTCAGAATCCCTCGAGAATTCAATACAATGCATTGATCCTCTATGCAACAAATCCTAATAAAATCGTGAATGTTGATGTGGTCCATTACAATAGAAAATATGGGACGACAAATTATTCAATGATAAAATATCTCAGGATATTTCTTGATCTAACAATTAATCACTCTTCAATACCATTACAGTTTATTGGGATAATTGGAATATTTGTCAGTATTATTAGTTTTATTTTTGCCTCCTACTTAGTTATTCAAAAGATGCTGTATCCACAAATTGGACTGGAAGGCTGGACATCATTAATGGTTGCAATGAGTTTATTGTCAGGCATTTTACTATTTTCTTTTGGGATATTAGGTGAGTATTTGCAACGATTATTTTATGAGGTTAACAACAGGCCTCCTTTTTATATTGATACGATTTTATCAGAACAGAATCAGAAGAGGCAAAATAGTCAGGAATGTATCAAAGATGATTGAAATAATAAAATTTGTAACTCTCTGCTAATATCAATAAATATTATTCATCTATCTCAGTTTAGCGACGGCGGTCTCTTGATAGTAATACAATATTAATAATAAATATTAAAAAGTAATTTCAACCAATCTCAAATCAAGGGTCAAAAAAGCTTATTAACATGCGGCACCTCAATGGTCACAAATGTATCTGTAAATTCTGTATGCAATACGAAAAAAATCAGACTGTCATGATCATAAAGGGAAAAAACGGTTTCATTGCCTCTTTTTTCAAGGTTTCTACCTAT
>JAFGOM010000038.1 GCA_016926505.1 Methanospirillaceae archaeon | reverse complement strand
GTAGTACCTTTGGTTTCAGAAAAACGATAGCCACAAGACCTGCATCGCAACATCCGGTTTCCTTGACCTCCAGATGTTCCACTTACTATGAGATTTCCTAGCCCTCGTTTTTCATAGTCAGTACAATCTGGATTTTGACAGCAAAAAAGATGAATATCATCTGTTTTGAGGGGAGTTTTTGATAGCATTAGTTATTTATTAATTTAATATATTATTAAATTTATTATTCAATTCACATAATAAGATTACGACCGATAACTCAATATTTGTGATATACATGCTTTCGATGTCCTGCATCAAGCACGATGATGATCAGTTTATCCTGTTCAATCCTGAGTGTAACCCGATAGATTCCTACTCGTAAGGAGTATCGCCTGACACCATCAGGACTTTTCAATTTCTTTAACGTAAGAGCAGGATTTTCAAGATGACAGAGTTCTTGCAGTTTCTGATAAATCGTGACCCGGTACTCTTTGGGTATCTGTTTCAGACCCTGCTCCGCAGAATGGGTAAAGGAGAGAGTAAAAATGTTATTCGTCTCCCAATCTTCTTTTTATCTCTTCAAGGGAGTGTGTTTTTCCGGTTTTGTATTCTTCCTCGGCTTTTTGAACCCTGGCCCATTCTTCGTGGGTTAGTTCTTCCTCCTCGGAACAGAGAGTAATGAGGCGGTCTATTACCTCTGCATAGCTCTCTTCGGGTTGGGCTTTGAGGTGATCTAAGGCGTGTATGGTAGATTCAGGTAATTGGATTGTTGATGCGGACATATATGATCGATATTTGGTTTAGACATTATAAAAGAATGAGGTTTTCTTTATATACCCTGGTCAAAAATAATGGGCGTTTCCAATAGGAATCCTATTTGAAATTGTATCCGTAAAAATGCTTGATTGTGGAGGTTGTTAATCATGAATAAGCTAACTACTGATACTCGAAAACCGTTCGCTATTCTTCATTTTTGGGATGAACTTCCTCTTTCCTTCTTTTATAAAAACCAGGGGTGCATTATATCTCCTCTGTGCAAAACACCGGTTACCGGAAAATGGCCGGGAAAATATAATCAGGAGATAAAAAAGCATGAATTCAGTTAAAACAGTGAGAACGAGCCTCAAATAAAAGAGTGCTGATATGGGGCTTTAGATGCTAAGGCTTAATGCTGGTGCAGATAATAATTTATACTTGTATGAAACCCACGTGGAGAGGCTTTTATTCGAGAAAAGAACGCGATACCATCGGGCGCTCAATTAAAAGTGGTGAGATCTCCGAGAGAGACGGTGATCTGATAGTCTCATATGTATACGAGATGACCGCACGGAATCAGCTATCAGAAGCCAGGCAACTCAAGCTGGTATCGACCATACTTGGATGGCGTAAAAACCATTTGATCGAGAAAGAGTATTCTGAAATCACGATGGCTGATCTGTACTCAGGTATCAATCGGTTAAACAAGGCGAAAAACCAACATAACCGTCCCTTTGCTCAGAATACAAAACACGATTATATTATTATCCTAAAACCGTTCCTGGTTTGGCTTATCAGGCAAAAAATTAACAATCACCTGGACGAGGGGATTATCAGAGAGTTAAAAAACCCGCATCAGGACCATGATACCACTCATCCGGATGAGATTCTGGATCCCAAGGAGATAACCGATATGTTAGGTGCATGTACCAATTCAAGGGATCGTGCACTCATATCGGTCCACTATGAAGCGGCCACTCGGATCGGTGAAACTAGCCGGTTGCGGTGGCGGGATGTAATATGGGACCGATATGGAGCTCAGCTAAAGGTTCAGGATGAGAAGACCAAAAAAGAGAGAAATGTCAGGATTACTACGGCGATATCCTCTCAATATCTGGCAACATGGCGGGATGATTACCCTGGGGTACCAGAAGGCAATGCGTTAGTGTTTGTGACCGACAGGGGACATCCGATCACGTATTGGGGGATTCTGAAAATCTTTAAGACTGTAGCAGAGAGGGCTGGGGTTGAAAAGAAAGTAACCACTCATATCTTTCGGAAATCCCGGGGAACTCACCTGATAGAGCAGGGTCTTCCTATCCAGAACTTAGCTGAGATGATGTGGGCAAACCAGGCGACCAGGCAGATCAATACCTATATCAGGATGTCGCCAGTGGAACAGGACCGGGCAATGTTGAAACATGCCGGGGTAATAACTGATGAAGAGTCTAAAGCAAGAGAACGCAGGATTACTTGCATGGTTTGTCCTAATTGTCATACTCAGAATCCACCCGCTGCAGAGTACTGTAATAGTTGTGGAAAAGTTATTGGTACGAAAGCAAAGGAGTATAAACAACAGGTTAAGGATTTGACAGAACAGAATCCAGATTTGGCATTGGAAATACTGGAGATTGAGAGTGAAAAGATGGAACTGAAAAAATTAGAATTAATTGCCAGAATCAAGCAAAAGGGGCATTAATGAACCTTATCCAGATTATATTTGCGGGTCTCTTTTCGGTAATCACGGTATCTGCCTTTGCTCTTTCATATGTCAACCTGGTAGCCACTGCTATCGATGCAGGGATACCTCCTTTGCTCTCTCCACTCTGGCCTTTAGCGTTGGATCTATTCATTGTAATGGGTTCTTTATTTGTACTGCAGGCATCGCTCAACCAGGAGCAGGCCATAGAGGGCTGGATTGTCATACTCTCGTTCACTCTGGTCAGCACTGCGTTTAATGTCTCACATTCGCCTTCGGATTTGATGAGCCAGGCAGCTCATGCTCTGCCTCCTCTCGCACTCTGTGCGTCACTAGAGTTATTGATGATTCGACTCCGGAGAGACCTGATGACTCCGAGTAACTTCGAGTATCAGAGTAACCTCAGAGTGGATGATGTCACGGAGACACAATTCCCCGATTTTAAGGTCAGTAAAGTCCACTCCTGGTTCACAGAGAACCCGGAGGGGACAATTGAATCTGCAAGAAAAGAGCTACGGATGGGATATACAACAGTCAGAGATATTAAAGGATACTTGCTTCAGACTGGGAAACTGGGGGGATGACACAGATTTTCCGGCAGATTTGCTCTTCGATAAACCACTCTTCTCTCTCTCTAACACTATCAGCACTCTTTATTATCAATTCATATTTACACAACTGCTGCAAATGTTTCCTATATTCATCAGCAGCATATGCAGATCCCGAAAAGAATGGAATATCAAATTCCCCGGCATCTAACACGACAATTTGGTGCATATAATCACGGTTTTTAAAAACAAGTATAAAAATAGATAAGAATGGTAAAAATGTCTGTTTATGGGCAATAAAGAACGAAAAATATGACATTAAAAATTTATGTATTACAAAATAACTCATTTTAAGGGCTCTTATAATAAATGTTTGTATGCGGAACTGTACAACATGGCTCAGAAGGCAGGGATAACGATACGGTTTAGTGATGCAATATTACGAAGGATTGATGCTTTTGTCGAGAAAGGAGCGTATGAAGACCGCAGTGAGTATATCCGTCAGGCAGTATACTATCAGCTAAACCGAGACGAGTTAAGGAGGGATTTTAAGGACGAAATACTTCTCACTGCTCAAGAGACGCTACGAAAGGTTCTACATGAACCGCTCTTCATCCATAAAATCGAGATAATGATGAAAACAATGATTATGATGGTTTTTGATGAGATGGATGTTCGCCATGGCAAACCTGCGCGGGATGGGAAAACAGAGTATCCCTATAAATTCGAGTATGAAACTGATGAAAAGTGAGTGTTTTTTGGCACTCCGGAACTCGGAGGGATAATGAGTGATTTATTGGTTAAATGACTCTACCCATTCATCGTTCTCCTTCTGATGATCAGTGATAGTATCCCGGGCAACCAGGAGCGTTCCTATCAATTCCTCAAAGGTGAGACGACTATTTGCAAATGCCTGATTAATAGTATGCTCACGGTCTGCATACAACTGGTCCAGACAAAATTCGATACATTGTAGAACTCCATATTCTGGCCTGCCCTCTTCTAGTTCTTCTCTGGAAAAATCTTTCAAATGACCTCCTCTGAAACTCCGAGTTCCGGAGTATAATCAGACAGGGTATGGTTCTCCCCCCGGGAGATGTCTATGGTCCAGGTGATCGAGAGGTCTTCGGGTTCACACTTCAACTCATATTCCCCAAGTGACTCTTTGCATTTCATCGACTTACCGGAAAAGAACGGTCCAAGGATGGTATATTCAGGGCATTGTCCCAAAAAGAGAGATGCGAGTTCATCCTGGAACCTAATCTGAAACTCTTCAAAGGCTCCTTCCCAGGTATCATGTCTCCCTGTCTTAATATGAGGGTTTGAGCTCTTTACCACGAATCCGGCTGGAATGAAGGTCTTGCCTGATTCTATCTCTTTTTTATATGAGCATGAGATTTTACTGGTAAACATCAGTCAGTCACCGCCACGGGTTTTTGGACAGATAATATTCCCCGGGATCCGATTACCTGCCAGTGTACATACCCGTCGTATCTTTCCAGATTCCGGGGGCCACTCCTCCGCTCCAAGGTCAGAACAATTTTTTGCAAGGCAATCCTTAACAGCCATGCTCATTCACCCGCTTCGGCAGTATTCGGATGACTGATTTTAACAGTACATCCGTCCCCTAAATTGTTCATTGGTTTTTCCATCTCTGGAAGTGCATGCTTAAAAAATTCATTCACTGAATGTGCTAAAACAGGATTGGCTGATTTTGCCATAGATTACTATGACAGTTCAAAAAATATAATCTTTACTATGGTGAAGTAATATTATCAACTGATTGATAAGGCAACATTATTTCTTTACAACGGTTGCTTGCTAAATTCAGCCATTATCTTTCGCAACTCTTCAATTCCTTCAGGACTCTGGAGATATTCAACAATGGCGCGACCCAAAAACGTCATACCATGTGTTGTACTCTATCTGTAATAAACAGAAAATAAGGGGGGTGAAAGTATTACAATCGCTCTTTAAAAATCTGGTAAATCTCTTCACGAACGTCCGGATCTTTTAGTTCTTCCAAAAATGTCAGTTTCCTGGCTGGTCCATCCAGTCCTTCAAATTCTTTCATCTTTCTCCGGACCGCAAGCCATTCAATAGCAATCCTCTTGAAAAATTCACTCCGCGACGGGAATTCTCCATTTTTTATGTATTCATCCACTTCCTTCATGATCGAGGTTGCCACTCGAATCTGCACGGATGTGTTTGCTGTCTCTATGCCCCCATCTGACATACGATATTGATAACCCTTTACTAATTTAAAGATTATCTTTACTATAGTAAACAATATATATCATCTTCACGATTCTACTATATGGCACAGCATGCCACTTTAGTAGTCCGGGGAGTTGTCCCGGCAAAATTGAAGCCTGATTACCAAAAACTCTTGGCAGCAGGCTACCGGCCAACAGATGTTGCTCTTGAGGGCATCCGGTCGTTGAGCCGACACATCGAACGAGAACAGAGGTAACAATTATGACAAAGACAAGAAATGCCCGGCCACTGCAAGCGCCAACTATGAGCAGCCGGGATGTCTGCAAAACAGACGGTACTATTACAACGCCAGAAAAGATAACGGTTCCCGAGTATGTGATCCGGGATCTGCACCAGGAAGAACATCCACAGGTTCCATACGAATCTTTTTGTGAAATTTATCGGAAGTATGGGGTCTGCATCGTCGCGGAGGAAGCGCTATGAACGATGTCCTCTCTCGGACGATTGAGAACACTCCTTTCTCTGAATTTGCGTTGCGGGGCATTAAGGCATGCGGAACATGTAAGCACTTCGGAGTGGGCAATACCTGCAGGAAAGGGACCACAAATATCAACCCGATGTGTTGGTGCAGGTCGTGGAGGAAGCGCCATGACTGACCAGACCACAGTTATCAAAGCCATCATGTTGGATATCCATGACATGGCTGATCCTGATAACCTTCTGGAAACACCCACAGAGATCAAGGTGTTCTGTACAAGAATCGAGGTGTACCTTGATGAACTTCGTCGAATTGCCAACGGCGAACCGCCAGAGTGGGCTGGAGCTCTGGTTGCATGACACAGGCATCGTTACTAGAAACCTTCCGACCGGCATTAGAGATCGGGCGGTCCGGAGCTGGAAAGAGCATGGCAGATAATTATATGCTGGGCGTAATACAGCATTTTGCATCAGACAAACGCTTGGACTGTTTTTTTGAGGATATCAGGATTGCACAAGGTGAGACTGGTGATACCCTGGCAGATGCTGCAAAGATGAGAATGGCAGCCCGGGAGATGGAAGACCTGATCTCCCGGTTGGTTTCGGTCCAGCAGTCCCTCTTGGAGAAGGCAACCGATATCATCTCTGAACGGCACCAATCCGGTATCGAGCAGGAAGGAATCTTTGAGATCTACCTGGTCACCAGGAAAGAGACCAGGAAGGCTGATGTTGAACTGATTCAGGAGAGTTACCCTACCAAATGGAAAGAACTGCTCAAGGCGAAGATGGAAAAATTAAGTAAGACGTATGTTCCGACTCATGACGAACTCAAATATGTGTTCAAGAAGTCATGGGATACGGTCTTGACAATGCCTGGTGAACGAGTCGTAGGGTATGACATTCGACCCATCGCACCGGAGGTGGAGATATGAGTGATTTTGTCAAGGTCGGGCACGTTGAACGGGTGTCAATAGGGACGGTATCGACCCATCGCACCGGAGGTGGAGATATGAGTGATTTTGTCAAGGTCGGGCACGTTGAACGGGTGTCAATAGGGACGGTATCTATCGTTTTTGAATCGGGAGAGAAGTATTTCATATCGATTGAGGATGCAAATGACGCAGCCAAGACTGGTTTGTCCTCTCCTCTCTATCAAGAAGGTCCGGGAACATGTATCTTATCTAGAAGTGGGAAGTCTCTCAATTTCTGGACAGACCCAATTACCTGGTATACCTGTCCTCTTTCGCAACTTAATCCCGTGCTGAGTGGAGAAGTTCCGCAAAGCACAAAGGCTCCTTTATTTTGCAGTCAGAGGACCATCCAACAAACTCCTCCTAAACCATCCCCGGCACCGGTTGTGAACTATGACCTGCCAAAGGACCAGGTAACCCTGGGGGGATTTTGATGGAACAATCCATTGCACGTTTGATTTTTACTGAAACGTTCTGTGAAATCCCTGTACGTTTCGTTCAGGGTGATCATGGTCCTATGATTCCTCTGATTGATATTGCGACTGGAATTGACTACTCCCGACAGGCAATGAGACAATTATATGAACGCAATTTTGATTTGCTCAAAGATGACGCCCAAGACATCGTCATGTTGTCATGGGGACAAATCGCTCCGATCCCCCATATTTGTCTCAATCGGGATGGTGTGATCGGCATCCTGATGAAACTAGATTATCAACGGATCAAAGACCCAGAGAGACGAGAGAGAATAATATCCTTCCAAAAATGGGCGAAACACACTCTCGGGAAAGCGCTATTTAGTAGTTCTGTAAAGCATTCAAACCCGGCTATCTGGAAGAGAGAACGTGCAGAGATAAAGTCAACTGAAAAGCTCTGCATGGAGTATGTCAAGAGGTATGAGGTTCCTAAACAAGTCTGGAGGAATCCCCGGGATCCATATCAACGGGAGAATCGGGAAGTGAATGTTGATACCATCGGGGTTCATATCCGTGGTCTTTCTGACAAACTAAACGAAGACGGGCTTCAGATTAAAAATGAGGCGTATTTGATTGATATGTCACTCATGGAAGCCGGTATAGATTTTGACCCACGGCATCAGATAATACGAAACACGCTTCAATTGACCCACGGCATCAGATGTCCAGAAACTCTCCTTTTGACTGTTACAGAACAGGAACGGCTTAAAAAACAGTTGCCAGCATCACAGACTGGTATTTTTGATTTCGTGGCGGTGACAGCATGAAACAATACCGGATTTCACTTATCTCCAAAGATAGGAAAACCATCAGACTGGAAGACGAGAAAGCCATACCTAAAACGAATGAGGAGTACCGGTGCGAACACCTGGATGTAAGTAAATTTCAATACGATGACAGGGTTGTCGTCGATATAAAAGATGGCAGGCTTTCCTCCATCCAGTTCCCGCCGGACAAGGTGCCACAGAGCACCAATGGATCAGCAAACGGGCACACCCCGGTACCATCTACCTCACAACCTACTCCTGCTGCAAATGGAAACGGCACTAAAGAGAAATGGACAATTGCTCTCCTCCAAAAAGGGACTGGTAAAGCACTCATCAGGCAGAAGACAGGGAAAGAAGAATGGTTGACGTTTTCCGGGAAAGCAGAAGAAAAGATCACAAGATTACAAGATGGACAATTGGTCAGATTGAAATTGGATACTGAGACGAATTTCTATGATATCAACCCAGTGGACGAGGAGGGGGAGTATGATAAATCTGCCTGGGGGAATGGTAAGGGAAAGAGAGGATGGGGAGGAGGATACAAACCCGATCCGACTATCGAGCTGATTAAGAATTTCTCTATCCTCAATGAGTCTGTATTTGATAAAGCAGAGAAGTGGGCTGAATGTAGTGTTGCAAACAACCTGACTCCAGAGCAGAGAGATGAAGGATGGTCCTGGATAGAGCAGGCAGTACTAAAGACCAGCCTGAAGATATACCGGGAGGTTGAAAAGAAGCACCGTGTTAGTGAGGTGATCTCTTGATTTCCAGTGGAAATGAAGGTAACGCAAAAGCGATACCTTTTAATACTAATTTTCTCCTAAAGAAAAATCACCATTTCGCTTGGAACACGAACACGTATAAATATTTAACGGTATTGCAACAGAAATGTAACTTATGCAATAAATTTCCACTGCACACAATAGAAATACTATCATTTCCATTGAAACCCATAAACGAAAAAAGACAATTCGCTGTAGATGAATGGTTTTACAGGATATACCGATATATCACGGATCGTCAATACAATATGGTATCCAGTGGAAAAAGAGGTATTTCCTATACTACTACTACTACTACTACTACTACGTACAGTACTATAGTACTGTACTATAGTACTGTACTACGGTGTATAGCTCGTACACACTTTTTCTTTCCATTGGAAATAAAGGTCAGGTATTTCCACTGGAGATTCTGGGGGGAGTAGATGGCTGACCGGAAGTATCTTGATCCGGTCATAACATCATTCAGGGAAGAGCGGTCACTGCGTAACTTCGCAGATCACCTGATTGAAGAACTCTATCATACAATACCGGGTTATGAGAAGCATGGATACGGGATGTACTTCCGTATGGGAGTGTTATCTGAAGCACGATGGGCAGCAGAAAATAACCTCTTATCACCCTCACTCCAAGAGGAATACAGTGAAATTTTCAGACAAGACTTTGAATATCTCAAAAGAACCGAGAGAGAACCGGTTGTCCAGGCTATCTGCATCGAGACAGACCCGGTTTTATTAGATATCATAAACCAACTCGGGTTATCCCGGGTCAGAGAGTATGCAAAGTGGCATACCACAGATAACAGACCCGATTCTCTTGCTGATATCCCTGACAACCGGTCAGCAGATACCGCTCTTATCGATGAGTATCTGCATTCCGTATCATCAGTCCCGAAAACCCATATCGACATGACTGATATCAGGAGATGGCTGGAGGGGTTGTAATGATACGACTACTTATAGCGGATTCTCAAAATCCTGATAAATTTAACGCATTCCTCAAAGAGGTCCGGGAACTATCAATTCCTGACGTTGAGATAGAGGTGGAGAATGAACCTGTCTGATGCATTGGGGATTCCCAAGGATATTACGCCTTCTCACCAGGTCATTATCACTGACCTGGAGAAGACCATCCAGACCTTTATCAAGACGGTATATAAGAAACGACTGGCAGAGATAAAGTTAAAATTCAAACGTTCTGAGGATATCAAAGATAAACGGGAGATAACACTTGATATTCAGTATTCTGATGTCTATGCCTATCACTCGCTCTGGTCTCTGGATGGATTTGGGGACAAACTGCTTGATATCCCAGATCGTACAATCCCGGAATTAAAATCAGCGGTACTAAAACTCCTGGCTATCCCGGGCGAGGATCATGATATCCCAGTCCATCTTGTTGATATCAATCCGAAAAAACGGATCCGGGATATCAGGGAGGCTGACCTTGGCAGGATGATTGCTATTGAGGGGATCTGCAAGAAGATGTCTCCGGTCAGACCACGTATCAAGACCGCTGTTTTCCGGTGCCACCGTGGACATATTTTCTCTATCCCTCAACAATACGGATATTTCAAACAACCTCCGGTGTGTCAGGAACAGGGGTGTACGTCAAGACAACTGGAACATCAGGAGAGGCATTCAGATTACATCAACAGCCAGGTATTGACGGTTCAGGAGTCCCCGGAAGGACTGATAGGAGGACAACAACCTGAATCGTTGCGTGTTGATATTACAAACGAACTGTGTGGGCTGGTGGTTGCCGGGGACCGGGTTGTGATCAATGGAGTGGTCAGGACTCACCCAAAATCGATACGAGGAGGAGCCAGTTCAACTTTTGAGATCTATATTGAGGCTCATTCGATTGAACGACTTGAGGCTGATTACTCCCAGCTGGAGATATACGAAGAGGATGAGCAGCGGATCCAGGAACTGGCAAAAGATCCTGATATCCATGCCCTCCTTGCAGCAAGTATATCTCCTGATATCTGGGGGCATCTGGATGTGAAGTCTGCGATAGCATTTCAGTTGTTTGGTGGTGTATCGAAGACCGAAGTCAAAGAGACAACAAGTGAAGAAAATCCTGATAACAAGATAAAGGTGGTGACCCATACCAGGGGTGATATCCATATTCTGCTTATCGGGGATCCGGGGATGGCAAAAAGCAAGATGATCCGATATGTGGCTCAGTTGGCTCCCCGGTCAGTATACACAACCGGACTGAGTTCATCAAAAGCGGG
>JAFGOM010000006.1 GCA_016926505.1 Methanospirillaceae archaeon | reverse complement strand
TGTGATATCTAATATTCACACTGTTAATTTGCCTTATTGTATCGACGAATTGTATTTATGCAACAGCCTCTGAATACTTACATTGAGTAAAAGATGGATCTTTATTATAGCTGCATCAGAAGCAGCCCTATGGTAGTGATGAATGTGCATAATTTCAGGTAAATTTCAGGTAATAATGTCCTGCTAACCCTTAATAAACATCTTCACTCTGGCGATGTAATTTCTTGTCGGTATTGTGGGATATCTGCAATAGCCGGACAGTATGAGAGTAAGAACCATACTGAATACCTTCAACTTTCATTTATTCTGTCAGTCATTCCTTCACCGTATTACTCTCTGCATCGTAATGGAGACGGATGAGATCTGTCTTTTACGAGGTGGGCAAAATAGAAAGAAACTTCTTTTTTCCCCTCATCAAAATTATTCAGGAGTCTCCAGCCCGGGAGATGAGGTTTTAAAAAACATCTCAGAGAGTGTTCTGATATCCCATACAAAGACATTATTATCAGAAACCGGAGAGAAGTCCTGAAAACTTTTCGCGATTAAGAGATAATAGGTATTCTTACGTATCCTATCCTTTTTATGATAGAGATGATATCTCTCAACTTTTCCTAATAAACGTGAATAAAGGGTCATTGCGTTAACCTTATCCTGCCATTTCACTTCACAAAACAGAATATTTTCATCATTGTCTGCTACAAGATCGATCTCATCTTCCCGGTACCACCAGCGGGAACAATCAACAAAGGGAAAAGGCAATAATTTTTTCTCGTTAAAATCCCAGAGCAGATCTTTGATACATCTCTCAAATAACCTCCCGATATATGCAGAAAATGTTGGTTTTATCGTATCCTCTATAAGGGAGGCACTGTTACCCATCTCTATCAGCTTGCTGTTGGGATAGACATAGGAAAACCAGAATGAAAAATAATTATCTGAGAGAAAATATTGTCCTTTTTTACATTTATCAGGTTCTCCGGCAGGAATCTCCCTGGTGATTACATAAAGCTCCAGGAGTACCTGGAGATATTTAGAGATTGTTGACCGCTCGATACCGGTGTGTTGTGAGATCTTTGCAGAGGTACAATTTCCTTCTGCGATAGCACGCAATATCGAGAAATAGTAGCGGGGTTCTGTAATCTCTGTCCGGAGGATACATTCGGTCTCCCTGAACAGAACCGAGTCTTCTGACAGGATCTTTCTTTTGATATTTGAGTAAATATCCTGACCAAGATCAGCCTTGGTAATATAAGCCGGTGTTCCGCCAAATACCGCATACAACTCTACAGCCGGTTTTAGATCTCTGCAATTGTCCAGAATATGAATAAAACGAAGTGGTTTTATCAGGTATTGTCCGGTTCTCCTCCCAAAAAGGGGACTTTTATACTGCAGAGTCATCTCCTCCATCATGCTGATAGAAGAACCGGAAAGGATGAGAAAAATCCTTGAATCCTTAAGCCAGGTATCCCAATGGTACTGAATTATTGAGGGAAGAGAAGGATCTTCCTTAACGAAGTAAGGGAATTCATCAAATGCCAGGACTACTCTCTCTTCTGCATGCGATTGGAGATAGAAAAATACCGAGTCCCAATCAGGGAACGTAACCGATTTCAGATGATGATCACGATAAAGATATGTCAGTTCAGCAGAGACTTGCTTTATCTGGAGTTCTTTTGTCTCTTGTCGGGCTAAAATTCTGACCCCTACACTATCTGACAGGAACTGATCTATGAGTTTGGATTTGCCAATCCTCCGTCTCCCATAGATGATGATGAGTTCTGCAGATGAGTTCTGCAGATGAGTTAGAGTATCTTTTTTTCAGTGATAAAATCTCATGCTGCCGGTTAAGAAACATGTATCTGTATTCTTTTTGAAAAGTGTAAAGATTATCTTAAGTATCATACTTTTAAGTATAATACTTGAAAGTATCATAATATCTTACATCCTTCACCCTGTCTCCGAAGAATGGCAAAGATAATCATACCCTTATCTCTTATACCTGATTTTTCGGATTATTACCAAGACAGACCGGAAAAAAAGCAGATATCAGAATAAAGCAGAATACAAATCATCCCGCCACTATCACAGTGAAAAAAATAGTTATCCGATCCGATATGTTATCGAGACGTCTGCAGTCACTTCCACATCTCCGGGATCGATAGAGGGGTCGGTGCCGGTGCTGATTTGGCCCCGGCCATGTATGCCATGCTGTCTCCTGAACCATAGTACACCGGCGGGTTATATGACTTTACAACATTCACCGTCTTTACCGATCCAAGACTTCTGCCAAGGGCAGAAAGAACCACCGAAGCATCATGGCTTGCCATATCGACAGCTGCTGCGAGTGCACTAGCCCGGTACTCCTGCTCCTTCTCCGGGCTTAAACTAAACGTGACATAACCACATTATTTTATATCCAAAGAAACAGTACAGACAGGAATTATATTATTGAGAGAGTACAATGGTATGTTCGCGAGTATAGTATGAATACAGTAAAAATTTCAATAGAAGGACAAATTACTCTTCCTCAAGAGATACGCGAGAAATTTTCTCTCCATGAAGGTGATAGCCTTATCGTCACCACAGAAGAAGAAAAAATTCTCCTAAAACCGGTGGTCAGAATATCTGATATGAGAGGTATCATTCAGATTCCTGAATGGAAAAATGACCTTCTGACGATGAGAATGGAAATCGACGAATGAAAAGTACTATTCTTTTTGACACTCATGCATTGATGACACTCTGGAATAATGATCCAGGAGCAGAAATTATCCAGAATCTTCTCAAAAAAGTCGACGATAGCATGATACAAGGATGTATCTCGGTGATATCCCTTACAGAAGTTTATTATCTGACATGCAGAGTTCTCGGAAACGACAATGCACGATCTCTCACCGAAAAAATCCTTTGTTCATCACTTCGAATCATCCCGGTATCATCAGAAATCGCAATTGTTGCTGGGATGATAAAGCAGAAAGAGATATCACTTGCCGATACCATCATTGTAGCGTCTGCTAAACAGGTTAATGCTACCGTAATCAGCGGTGATCCGCATTTTAGAGAACTTGGGGTAGATCTTTTTACTTATCCCTGAAATCTTTGCGAATATCCCAAACATAGTGGTTTTATCAGGCCTATCAGGTCATCCTTCTCCTCAATATTCAAAGGATCCAAAAGGATCGCCGCTATCACTGCTTTTAGGGGAAAAAAAGGAGATATTATCCGATCCGATATGTTATCGAGACGTCTGCAGTCACTTCCACATCTCCGGGATCGATAGGGGTCGGTGCCGGTGCTGATTCTGCCTGGATCATGTATGCCATGCTGTCTCCTGAACCATAGTACACCGGCGGGTTATATGACTTCACAACATTCACTGTCTTTACCGATCCAAGACTCCTGCCAAGGGCAGAAAGAACCGCCTCGGCATCATGGCTAGCCATATCGACAGCTGCTGCGAGTGCAGAAGCCCGGTATTCCTGCTCCTTCTTTGGGCTTAAACTAAACGTGACAGAATCGATGCGGTTTGCCCCGTTTGAAACGGCAGTATCGATGATATCCCCGATACAGGACAACTTGCCGGTCTCTATGGAGATCGAATTTTCCACCTCGTAGATGGTCTTATCCTTTCCATATTTTGCAATGGTGGCGTCATCAGGATACCAGACTTCAGAGATGGAAAATCCGCTTGTCTGCACTTCTTTTTCATCAAGAGAACAGCTATCCATCCTCTCAAATCCGGCAAGAATCCTGTTCATGATTTTTGCGTTCTCCTTCTGCAGTTCCTTGACATTCGTTCCTTTCGTTGTCACCGAGAGTGAGATGGTACAGATATCCGGTGCTGTCTTTACGATACCGGTACCTGATACCGAGATGGTATCATCGATTACCGTCTCTTCCTCGTCGGCACAGACAGAACTGATACCAACACAGAGTATCAGCACAAGACCAAGTGTGAGAAGAATACTACTCTTCATACCTTGAGTAGCATTCCTGATGAGAAATATATTCCTCTCCTCCTGTTCCATGGGAGAGAACCAGATAGAACCGATAGATACAGATTAATGGCGCCTATACTCCTGTATCTCTTTTGAGAATCCCGCAATTCCCTTCCACCGTTTCTTCTCGAATCGTTTCAGCCCGATCTCTGCTTTATCTGATTCAAATGCCAGTTCTTTCTGAATTTTGTGGTACCGCTTCAGCCGCTCCTCTGACAATTCACTCTGGGCAACTGCCTGTAAAACCGCACACCCGGGTTCGGTTTTATGCCCGCAGTCTGAAAACCTGCAGCCCTGTGCTAATTTGAGAATATCATCAAAGACATCGGGAAGGCTCTCTTTTGCAGTCCAGATCCGAATCTCACGAAGTCCGGGGGTATCGATGATTACCGCCCCTGAGGGCAGATAAAAGAGTTCCCTGACTGTCGTGGTGTGCCTCCCTTTCCCGTCATCTTCCCTGATTCCGCTGGTTTTCTGAAGGTCTCTACCAGCCATCGCATTGATAAGAGTCGATTTCCCGACACCTGATGATCCGATACAGACCACGGTCTTTCCCGGCTGCAGGTATGGCTCGAGCAGGGCAGGACCGGTTGCTTTTACTGCACTGGTGAATACTACCGGGATATCCGGGCCCAGCTCTGCTGTCGCCTCACTAATAATCGAGAGATCATCTGACAGATCGGTCTTATTGATGATGATGACCGGCCGGGCTCCTGATGCAAAAACGATCATGAGGTACCGTTCAAGCCGTGCGAGTGAGAAGTCAGGGCCGCAGTCAGTAACGATAAAGGCATAGTCGATATTTGCTGCAAGGATCTGTTCTCCTTTCTTCTCACCGGCGCCACCCCGTGATAATGCAGTTTTCCTGGGCAGGATTGCAACTATCATATCCGGACCAGTGGCATTATCATCGAGCAGAACCACAAAATCTCCTACCACAGGAAATGATCTGATCTTCTGCAGTGCGCCTGATACCGGGACAAGAACCGATCTTCCCGGGAGCATTACATCATAGACCGTGCGTTGCGCAGCAGCCACTCGTCCTGCCACATAAGGGCAGGTATACCGGGAAAAAGACTTTGTGAGATCTTCGTCCCATCCCAGGTCGGATAGCGTTCGTACCCTGTTGTCTGGTGAGTTACCAGGTACACTCATACTATTCAGATAGCGTTTGTCAGATATGGGAAAAATAACTGTCTGTACCGCTCTGAGAGATAACCGGTTGATGACTCACCCGGTTCATCCGGGATAAAAACTGATACATCACAGGGAGACAGAAAATAATACGAGAACGGGTATTTCCCGGATGCATCTCAACTGTTTTTTCATCAGACAGCCGTTCGGTTACATGAGAGATCCCATGATCAGGAAAAATCAGCACCGGAACGGGGTTTGATAACCGGAAAAAATTAAAAAAAAGGGTGTTCACACACCGGCATCATAGAGGTTGGAATAATACCGGGCTCCCCAGATAACCAGGAGCGGCTCTATGATAATGAGCAGGATCATTCCAATAAAGGGAATCATTGAGAGGATTGCCGCAATAATTACAAATACGACCCATAACACAATCAGGGCAACGATGTAATGCCCCCAGCCAATCTTTCCGATATGTGCTGCAATCTCACTAAATTGGAATGCTGCTCCGAGTTCTCCTTTTCTGGCAAACCTGACCGCTCCGATTATTGCAAACAATCCGAAGATGATTGCAAGGATTACAAAAATAATAAATGCAATACCAAGCGTTGCCAGAAACATCCCGATATCTGCTCCACTGGTTACCTGGAACAGGTCAAGAACACCCACTCCGGCTCCGGCAGAGAGCATGAAAATAACGAGAGCTACAATAAAGGGAATAATCATGTAGACAATTCCGATTATGTTTAATTTCCATCCATCAACGAAGAGTTTCCCCCATTGATCCACATCCGGTGCTGCTTGTGCTCCGCCTAATATCCTCACAACATAGCCATTTAACAAGGGAACGATGTAGATTGTAATTCCCTGGATAATGGCACAGATAATGAGGAGGATCCAACGGACCCATTGTCCGACAAGTCCATCCTTGGCATAGCCAAATGAACTGCTAAGATTATCTCCTATTCCCATACGACATCTCCTGTGTACAAAGATATCAATGGTTTGATTCTATTTATAGGTACGGTAACCAACGAGCGTAATTTTTATATAGAAAAAGTGATTCGATACCAAACTGAAGAGATCTGTATCCATCCGGTATAATCCGATTGCGTGCATAATCATTTCATCAGATCTCAATCCGACAGAATTACCATCAGTTACCCGTACCTGATAATCCCCCCATCAGACATATTCAGATTATATTATGCGAAAAAAAAGAAACTCCTAACGAAAAAAAGGCATGTATTCTATTCACTCTCAAGCGTTCTCTTTGCTTTCTTCAGTTCATCGATCTCAGATTCTGTCAGTCGCGGATACGAGAGATTCAGTCCTTCGATTGCAGACACAATAACATCTGCAACAAAGGTTCGTGCAACCCACTTGTAATCTGCCGGAACAACAAACCAGGGTGCATACCCGGTAGAAGTTGCATACAGCATCTTCTCGTAGGCATCAGTGTACTGATCCCAGTGATTGCGTTCAGCCAGGTCACCAAGAGAGAACTTCCAGTACTTATCCTCTTCTGAAAGACGATCAAGAAGTCGCTTTTTCTGTTCTTTCTTTGAGATGTGAAGGAAAAACTTCAGGATAACGGTACCGTTCCTGACAAGGTGCTTCTCAAACGCATTGATATCCTCGTACCTCCCCTCCCAGAATCCGTCCCTTCTGTGCCCGTATTGATCAGGGAGTTCTTCTAAACGATCGGGATGAACTTTTACCACGAGCACATCCTCGTAGTACGACCGGTTAAAGATTCCGATCTCCCCCCGTCGCGGCAGGAGGGGATTACACCTCCAGAGGAAATGATGACTATGCTCTTCAGCTGTCGGAACCTTAAAACCCGATACTCTGCAGCCCTGGGGATTGACGCCTGACATCACATGCCGTATCGTCCCGTCCTTGCCTGCGGTATCCATGCCCTGCAGGATGATAAGAATCGCATACCCCTGGTCTGCATAAAGGATCTCCTGCACCTTTTTGAGTGTCTTCCGGTTCTCTGCAAGCATCTCTTCAAGCAGTTTCTGGGCTTTTTTTTCACCGAGATCCTTGAGATTCTCTGACTGTGCCCATCCGGTATCAAAATCAGACAAGTGTACTTTCCTGTCCGGTTTTACGACCGCCCGTTTCATGTAATCCTTGTAGTGCGGACCTTTTAGTTCCATGATACACCTCATTTTTCCGGGAACGGATACTACTCATCCAGTAGGTAAAGGGGAGAGATAAAGGTTCTTGAATCAACCAGATAACCGGTTATTCCCATTGAATTGAAATAAATGCCACAAAACCCAGGTTTGTCATTGGAATTCATTTCCACACCAACAAAACAGAGATTTTATCTAACGCTTCACCGAATCCTATCCATGGAGATCATCCTCAGACAGATCAGAGAGGAGTTAGAGGCAAACCAGGATGAAGCGATTAAGGAGTCTGGAAAGAGGTTCTTTAAAGAGGAGATTACCAGTTACGGGATAAAGACAGCCGTGGTCTCAAAGATTGCAAAAAAGTACTGGAAAGAGATTAAAAACCGCGATAAAAAAGATATCTTCCGGCTCTGTGAGGAACTGTACCGGTCCGGGTACCTGGAAGAGTCCTTTATCGTCTCCTCTTTTGCGTATGAATTAAAAGACCGCTACGAACCAGAAGATTTCATCATTTTTACCCGCTGGATAGAGAACTATATCTCCAACTGGGCATCGTGCGACGGTTTTTGTAATCACGCCATTGGTGAGTTTATAGAACAGTATCCTGTTTTTATTCGTGAACTGAAAAACTGGACACAATCAGAAAACCGGTGGATGCGGCGGGCATCTGCAGTATCACTCATTATCCCTGCAAAACAGGGTAGATTTCTCGATGATCTCTTTGAGATCGCAACCCTTCTGCTCACCGATGATGATGACATGGTTCGGAAGGGGTATGGATGGCTCTTAAAAGAGGCAAGCCGGCTTCATCAGCAGGAGGTCTATGAGTTCGTTATCAGAAACAGGGATCTGATGCCACGTACCTCTCTCCGGTATGCCATCGAACTGATGCCTCCCGCATTAAAGGCGGAAGCGATGAAGAAAGAAAAGAACCGGGTGCGGGAAGGAATGTAGTATTTTCTCATCTCACGTGAATCATATCCGAATGTACATCATCATACAGTCATTGTGAGATACTGAGATACCCACAGATGTATCTTCTCACACACCCTATACCTATGTGAGTATGATACAAAAAGTTCGCTTCAATAAGGTACTTGGGTGTATAACGGATCAGTCCGGTTCCCCGGTACAGGTTCTCATCGGGAATGACTGCAAAGGAAACGGGGTACTGTATCATCTTGGCACCGGTGAAGTTTCACCGGTACTGCCGATAGAGAACCATCGGACCCTGCATCCCATTAGTAAATGCACTGTTGATGTCCTCTCAGATATCTATCAGATCCAGAAGAAAAGCCCTCATATCTATTCAGGGTACCTGAAACTCCTCAACACAAAATTTGATAAATATTTCCAGAAATGATCGGTCTTATCCTCTTTTGACAGAAACCAATGGTTTATGATACCAGGAATGGGTAATCTCAGATTCTCAATCTGCCGGGCCATAAAGAAGGAGAGGAATCCATCACAGAGAAAAGGCGGGCATGAATGTTTCGTAATTGAAACAGAACCTGCTCAGGTTTATCTCCTCATTACCTAAAAACGAAGAGCCCATCAGGCGAAGGGAGAAAGACCGGACGCCCTCGTGAAAAAGCCCTTTTGAATGCTATTTTTTTTATTGACAATATTTATTACGGAAAGAAGCATTGTTACTCATATTATCCGGCAGATAACCACATACTATGTACCTTCTTACGGCGCGAGAGGGTCAGATCTGATATCGGGTATCTGAGGATAACAATCATGAAAAAATTGGTAATTTAGCCCTGATTGAATCGGGGATGATTATATGCCATAGGACAGGAGCAGACTGACCATAATACATACCAAAACCAGTCCCATATAAGAAAAAAGACACCATAATTGTCGTAAGAATAGTACAGGTATTTCCAAATCCCTGATATGTTCTGATTCGATATTGCCCGTATATCAATACATAAGAAAACAGGAAGGACAGATGTATGAATGATCATCGTTTTGCGAACCTCACAAAAAAGAAACGTTTCCCTCTTTTTATTCTCATCCTCTCATCAGTTCTTGTTATTCTCATCAGTTACTATGCTCTCTTTGCAGGCTGGACCACTATCTTTCAGAACCTCTATTACTTTCCGATAATTATTGCCTGTTTCTTCTTTCTGAAACGGGGGTTTTTGTTTTCGCTCCTGCTTGTCTGCAGTTACCTGGGAATGGTACTCATCTTTACCCGGGATCCTGATATCATAACCGGAGCGATAATCAGGGTTGTCATCTTTATCGGTATTGCCGGGGTCATCACCTCTCTCTCGGTCTGTCTTAATTCGGCCAAAGAACAGGCTTTAAAATCAGATAAACTGAAAACGATATTTCTTGAGACCATGTCCCATGAACTGAGAACCCCCTTAAATTCGATCATCGGGTTCACCGGGATTCTCTTACTTGAACTGACCGGACCGCTGAATCCGGAACAGAAAAAACAACTGGGACTGATACAATCCAGTGCCAGACACCTTTTATGCCAGATAAATGACATCCTTGATATCTCAAAGATAGAGACTGAAGAACTGATCATTTTACAAAACCCGGTTGATATCCCGAACGTTGTAAACTCATCTGTCCGGGCGATGATACCGGATATCGAGAAGAAAGGATTATTACTCGAAGTCGATATTGCTCCGGACGCAGGGGTGATCCAGGGAGATTCGAAACGGCTGGAACAGGTTATCATGAATCTTCTGAGTAATGCGATAAAATTTACTGATACCGGCACGATATCTGTTCAGGTTACAAGGGATAAAAACGAGGTTGTTATTCAAATCAGGGATACCGGTATCGGCATCGCAGAGAACGATCGTACCTCTCTTTTTATGCCGTTCCAGCAGGTAGAATCCGGATCAACGAGGAGATATGATGGCGCTGGTCTTGGCCTGCCGATTGCCGGAAAGCTTATTGAACTACACAAGGGCCGGATCGAGGTTTCCAGTTCCGTAGGCGAGGGCAGTGAATTTCGGGTGTACCTTCCTGCAACCTGAAACAAGGGTATCATACACGATTTCTGCAACGATACACTGGTATCAGGAAAAATGGGCAGGAAAAAAAGCGGGAGCAATCAGATCTCGTAATGTTTTACCGGTATTTCACTCCCGGTATCAAATTTCCCGGATGTAGAGTATACCGGATCGCTTCACTTTTCCGTTTTGCGAGAGGAAGTGAGATCAATTCATCACCCGGAGAAAGAGCCAACGAAGAACAACGAATTGTCAGGTATGGTCACAAGACCATTATAGGTTTGTTGTACAGTACTACGTATGAAATATACACCGCGTCATGTTCAACAATTCATGAACCAGGGAAAGATCGATCCCGACCTCTGGAAGGAACATTTTCCTACAGTATTACCGAGTCGTGTACCCGAATGTACGGATTGCCTGGACAAGAAGAACAACCTCTGTGAAGGAGGAAAGAATCCGGTTGACTGTTTCCTCTCGATACAGCGGGAGAAAGAGGAGGCAGAAAGCGGTTCCGGTGATTCTGGTAAGAAAAAACAGAAGAAACAGAACACATGGAGCAGAAAAGAGCAGGAACAAAAAAACCCTGCAGGAACACAACACTTCTTTGACCAGTCCCGGATCTGAGAATTTCCGATCCTCTTTTTCGTCTTCCCTGTACCGGCAACCCGATACCGATATCTGCCTCCTTTTTTAAGGCTTTGAGGAACCAGCCGTTGCCCGGCATCCATGAGTTTTTATCTCTTCCCTGCTGATCTAGAACCTATGACCTCTCATAAGCGGCAGCATGTCGATCTCGGGATGATCGCGTGGGCCACCATGAAAAAATACGGATTTGAACCAGACTACCCGCCCGCGGTTCTGCAGGAAGTAAGCGCAATGCAGGATTATCTCACCATTACAGAAGCGTCCGG
>JAFGOM010000037.1 GCA_016926505.1 Methanospirillaceae archaeon | reverse complement strand
TATTACCCCTGACATGATTACTCCTTCTTTGGAACACTCCCGGAAAAAAGCGGGATGACCGGATACAAGATCCGGCAGGTTCCTGCCTGTGAGATGAGCAGGGAGAGTATTAAAGTTTATTAACGTTAATAGTGTTAATGATGTTAGCTCGTAAGGATCTACACAGAGTAAAAAAGTTCAATCCCGTGGGATAGGATAGCGATCATGAATACTGACAATTAGATTACGATGATTTACGTAACCGGTAAAAAAATCCAATCCTGAAGTACTCATGAAATCGCAAAAGACGTTTTTTTATATCGGTTATTTACAGGTGCCAACGGCACGTTGCTCGTGTAAGGAACGTGTATTCCCTTAACACTTAAATAAAAAAGTCACATTATTACATCTGTGGGATAATACCTGATCATGCTTGGTATTAGCGGAAGTCCGAGAAAGAATGGCAATACTGATATCATTATCAGGGAAATGCTCCGGGGGGCAGATGATGCAGGTATCAAAACGGAACTGATCTTTCTTCGTGATTATGTAATCACCCCCTGTATCGGCTGTGAGAAATGTAGAAAGGATAAGACCTGTTCTCAATATAACGATGGCATGAATCTGTTATATCCAAAAATTGAGGCAGCGGATCACATTATTCTTGGTTCACCGGTTTATCATTACAACATAACCAGTCAGATGAAATCATTTATCGATCGACTGTATCCGTATTACATCTTTTCTGATGACAGACCCCGGAGATATCAGTCACGTCTTGCTGATACGAAACGGAGTTCATTAATCTTCTCAATCTGCGAGCAGACCGATAAAAAAGAGGAAGGTTTTGCAATTGAAGCGATGTCACGTCCTTTAGAGGCTCTTAGCTATCATATATGGGACACGCTGCCTTTATGTGGATTTTTTGAGAAAGGATCCATTCTTCAGGACGTAACCATTATGGAAACCGCTTATAAAATGGGGCGTGAATTCGCTGCATATCAGTGAGTGATACCTGAAAGACATTCGGGTTTCAGATCCCCGGATTCAGTCAGGAAGATATCACAAAAAAAAGGTATTATCCATCATTTCTCTTCTCCCAAACCTGGAAATGCCGGATCTGACAGACTGGATGATGAATGGGTTTGTTGTGTGCGTACCGGTGATTAGGCGAACTTATCTGCTACACTGTTTAACTGGTCGATGGAATCGATGGTGACATACTCAGGAACGACGAGTCCGATCTTTGCTCCCCGAAGTACGGTGCCTGCCTGAACGAGATCATCGTGGTATTTTTCCAGATACATTGAATGGGTTGTCGGAAGCCATGAAGAGATGGTACAGTCGACATTTCCTGAAGCAACAGCCTGGTACAGGGGTCCGGCATCGACTGCAGAGAGTTTTACCGTATATCCTGCCTGTTCAAAGACCTGTTTGAGTACATTGGTACTCGCTATCTCTGAATCCCATAATACGTATCCAACTGCTACTCCTTCACCGTCTCCGGAAACATCACCGATCCAGGATTTAACCTGATCCGGATGGGAAGATATGTAATCAGCAGCTGCTTCTTCCGGAGTTTTGCCATCCTCGATTGCAAGCATGACACCAGCCATCTCTTCGGGACTCCAGTTGAATCGTGAGAGTATCTCATATGCTCCCGGGTTATCAGTATCAAATCCGGTGCGGGAAAGTGCTGCGATATACTCCTCGCCTCCATAGATACCTTTCGGATCATCAAGGTATTTCAGATCAAACCTGGCAAACTTCCAGTGTGGCGTCCATCCGGTAACCACGATCCATCTCTCCTCTTTGATCGCTTTTGTCAGTTCTGAGGCCATACCTGCACTACTGCTGGAGAGCAGGGTGAAGTCAAGATCATAATCCCTGATTGCATCTTCGGTCTTTTGCATAATACCGGCTCCCGGTTCGATGCCGGTAATCTTACCTTTCTGTGACGTTGCCGTATCCTGCTGTCCGGTACATCCTGCCATAAGCATACATCCGATACACAGGATCATGAGAATAATGCTGATTTTTTGTGTTTTTTTCATATCAATACTCCTTTTTTATCCTACCTTTTTCCGTTCCGGCAAAAGATTCTGACTGAGCCGGTCAAGAATGATAGCAATAATTACAATTGCCAGACCTGCTTCAAACCCTGCTCCAATATCAACCCGCTGAATGCCATATAAAACCTGGTACCCAAGGCCGCCGGCTCCTATCATCGACGCAATAACGGTCATGGAAAGGGCAAGCATAATACACTGGTTGATTCCTGCCATGATGGTCGGAAGCGCGACCGGTAATTCCACCTTGATGAGTTTCTGTGTTTTTGTCGCTCCGAATGCTTCACATACTTCTCGTAACTCAACCGGAATCTGCCTGATACCCAGATTGGTTAGTCTGATTGCCGGAGGCATTGCAAAAATTACGGTTGCAATAACACCGGGAACATTACCAAGACCAAAGAAGATAACAGCCGGAATTAAATATACAAAGGAAGGCATTGTCTGCATAAAATCCAGTAAAACTCTGCTAATCTGGTTAAATCTGTCATTATGAGCAGAAAAAATACCCAGCGGAATACCGATCAGTAATGCAACAATAGTTGAAACAATAACCAGAGCCAGTGTCTCCATTGACTGACTCCAAAGATCCAGATCCCAGATAAGAAGAAGTCCTGCCAGGCAGAGCAGGGGGAGATCAAGTGAGCTGGTAATCCTTCGATGAAGGGTAGTCTGGTTATCGGGATTTCTAAACCGAAGAATAAAGGCGATGACACAGATGAAACAGATAAAGACCGGAGGTGGTATGGACTCGAGGAATCCCTGCAGGATATCCATCAGGGTTGCAATGATTGCAGTGATAGCATCAAGCAACCAGCCAAGATTATCACTTACCCAGTCAACGAGTTCTTCTACCCATTCTCCAAGCGGAATTCGTGGAAGAGGCGAACTACTGCTCATGGTTCATCACACCGTGTTCGTCCGAGAGCGGCAAGAACCGAGCCCCTGACAATTACTCCCTTCAGTCTTTTTTCTTCGTTGATTACCGCAATAGGAAGCCTGCTATCGGCAATAACCGGAATAATCTCTGCTACCGGCGTATCCAGAGAGATGGAAATAATATCATCACTGATGATATCCTGAAGAGATTGGTTCTGTTTACAGGCAGATAATGCATCTTCCGCAGTAATTATTCCTTTTAGTTCCCGGTTTTTTGCCACGACAAAGATACTTGATATCCCTGCTTCCTTCATCATGCGAAGAGCTACCCGTGGTCCTGAAGTAACATGGATCATAGGATCTGGTATTTTCATTACGTCTTTTGCGGTTAATACCCGTGACAAATCCACATCCTCCACAAACCTCTCTACATATTCATTCTCGGGCTGAATCAGGATCTCTTCCGGTGTACCGATCTGGATGATCTCACCTGCTTTCATCAGGGCAATACGCGAACCCAGTTTTAATGCTTCATCCAGATCATGGGTGACAAAGATGATCGTCTTTTCAAGCCTGTCCTGAAGATCCAACAATTCATTCTGCATATCTCTTCTGATGAGGGGGTCGAGTGCAGAGAATGCTTCATCCATGAGGAGGATATCAGGTGAACTTGCCAGTGCCCGTGCAAGACCAACCCGCTGTTTCATCCCTCCTGATAACTGGTCTGGGTATGATCGTTCGTATCCGGTCAGCCCGACAAGGTCAAGTGCTTCCTGAGCCTTCCTGATCTGTTCTTCCGGTGGTACTCCCTGAATATCCAGTCCGAATCTGACATTGTCCAGAACTGATCGGTGAGGAAGGAGGGCAAAACTCTGAAACACCATCCCCATCCGATGACGACGGATATCACGCATGTGTTCTTCTGAAGCCTTTGCAATATCTTCTCCCTCGAGCCGGATGGCACCCGTTGTCGGATGTATGAGCCGGTTAATACATCTGAGAAGGGTAGATTTTCCACAACCGGAAAGGCCCATCAAAACAAATATCTCACCCTGAAGCACCGAGAAAGAAAGGTTATGTAATGCAACGACATGTCTGGTCTTTTCCTGGATCTCGCTCCGGTTATATCCCTCCTTTAACAGGGGAAGAATTTTGTTTGGTTTCGGACCGAAAATTTTTGTCAGGTTTACAACCTCAATAATCGGCTGGCCCTTTATCTCTCTCTCGTTATTCATCTTAATCCCGGATTTTCCAGCTCACAGATACTTTCCGGTGAATACAGATAAGCGTTATGCGTCGCATTTTCTTTTAATATGGCTAAATAATCCCGCTTTATGATACGTGTGTCTTTTATTCGGGGTTTTCCGGTTACTCTCATCTTAAATCTCTCATTAAACAGCATATTTTTCAAAAAAATCAATTTAAATTATTATTTAGGCATCTCTTTGATTTCCTGCCAGATACATGAACAAAACCACTTTTAGAAATAATGGGTGGGATTTTTACCGATTCTGACTATTATTGAAGGATATATTTTTTCCCGTAAAAAATCAGCGAAATAATATCACAAAAATCATTGTTCTCTTAGTATCTTTCCTTTTATCCTGATATACACGATTCAGGATGATAAAAAAAGCATGCGCAGGTTTCCATTCCTCTCAGGGTCAATCCCATTCATGGGACCGGACCGGTCGGAATTTCAAAAACCGGGTTTTCGTATTCTCACATAGTACTACGCTGATCTGAATCGAGGTCCCATCCCGGTTTTTTACCTCTGAAAGGAGCTGAAAAATAAGGGTATACTGATTCGAAAAAAGAATCTTCCCTGCTTACGCAGGAATGAACTTGGTTCCGTAAAAAATAGCACCACTGCCACCATCGGTTCCAAGACGACGGAATGTCTGCTTCACCGGCATCCCGATGTAGACTGCATCTATTTCACAGATAACCTGTGATGTGAGCCGGCATCCTTCATCCAGCTCGATGATGGCAATGACGTACGGGGTCAGTAACGAGAACTGGTCGCTTGCACTCCGTATAATGGAGTATGTCACAACCTTTCCCGTTCCTTTGAATTTATGCTCGTTTATCTTTCCATCCCGCCGGCATTCCGGGCAGAAATTCCGGGGAGGATAGAAGTACTGTCCACAGGTGGAACATGTGGTGCCGATAAGATTATACCTGCTCTGTTGTTTTCTCCAGAAACGCGGAACGGTCATGTTATACCCTCCCTAATATGGAGCAGACGACAGTAGCACCGGTTCCCCCGACATTGTGGGTCATACCGATATCTGCATCTATCTGTCTTCCTTCTGCTTCACCACGCAGTTGTCTGACAACTTCATACACCTGCTTGATACCGGTAGCCCCGACCGGATGACCACAGGCTTTGAGTCCCCCGCTCGGGTTTACCGGCAGGGAGCCGTTTAATGCAGTTACCCCTTCCTCGGTCAGTTTTCCTGCCTCTCCTTTTTTGCAGAACCCGAGATCCTCGATAGCACAGAGCTCTGCGATGGTAAAGCAGTCATGAACCTCAATAAACCCAATATCTTTCCTCTCTACCTTTGCCATCTCAAAGACACGGTTTCCTGCGGCCACCGTTGCATCAAGGGTACAGATATCCCTGCGGTCATGGAGAGCGATGGTGCTGGAAGCCTGGGATGATCCTAAAACCCTGACCGGAGTATCAGTGAATTCCCGTGCACGCTCCAGGGGAGCAAGAATTACTGCTGCCGCTCCGTCTGTCACCGGTGAACAGTCAAAGAGCCGCAGGGGATCCGCAACCAGGGTTGATTGTAAGACTGTATCAAGGGTTATCGCTTTTCTGAACTGTGCATTGGGATTCTTTTCACCGTTTGCATGGTTTTTGACGGCAACCTGGGCGAGTTGTTCCCGTGTGAGACCATACCGGTCCATGTAGAGCGTCGCTATCATGGCATAGAGTCCCGGGAAGGTTGCCCCGGCGATTCCTTCCCATTCACGGTCTGCCGCCGCAGCAAGGACATCGGTTGTCATCTCAGTACCGACATCAGTCATCTTCTCGACACCTGCTGCAACGACGACATCAGCCATACCGCTCGCCACCGTGGTATATGCCTGCCGGAACGCCAGCCCTCCTGATGCACAGGCAGCTTCGACACGTGTTGAAGGGATATTATCAGTAGCAAGTCCTGCATAATCAGCGATAAGGGCACCGACATGCTCCTGCTCGACAAATCTGCCTGCACTCATGTTCCCGACAAAGATCTCCTCGATCTGGTCTCCTGACAGGTTTCCATCCTCTAACGCGAGTCCCCCTGCCTCAACAAAGAGGTTGCGAAACGATGTATCCCATTTCTCGCCGAATTTTGTACAACCGACCCCGATTACTGCAACATCTCTCATTCCATCATCACCACTTTCCCTTTGTGTTTGGCATACACCGCATAATCAACCATCTTCTTGTCTTTCAGCATATCCGCCACTGTCGGGGCAGCATCACGGTTGAACTGATCAGAATCGATAACATCAGTGACCGTGATATCAAAGGAATCTCCGCCAGCTCCCGAGCCATAACTGGTCATAAAGATCCGATCCCCGGGCCGGGCGATATCCAGGGTTGCACAGAGTCCTACCATGGACGCTCCCGAGTAGGTATTTCCAAGGTAGGGAACAACAAGACCGGGTTTTATCTGTTCCCGGGAGAAACCAAGGATATCTGCAGCCCGTACCGGGAATTTGCCGTTCGGCTGATGAAATACCGCATAGTCGTAATCGCCAGGTTTTGTTCCCAGATCTGAAAGAAGCATTCGTGAGGATCCGAGAACATGTTTGAAATACCCGGGATCCCCGGTGAATCTTCCCCCGTGCCTGGGGAAGGGTTTTCCTTCACGTCTCCAGAAGTCAGGGGTATCGGTTGTGTATGAACAGGTGTAATTGAGATCTGCGATAGGATCTCTGTTCCCGATAATAAGAGCAGCACCTCCGGCAGCTGCGGTATACTCTAAAGCATCACCCGGTTCTCCCTGGGCAATATCTGCACCAATGGCAATACCATATGGGATCATTCCACTCTTGACAAGTCCCATGCAGGTCTGCACTGCTGCAGTCCCGGCTTTACAGGCAAATTCATAGTCTGCCGCAGTCATCACCGGAGTAGCCCCGATCGCCTCACCGACGGTTGCTGCGGTCGGTTTGACTGCATAGGGATGTGACTCTGAGCCGACATAGACCGCTTTAATCTCTCCCGGATCGACCGTTCTCCGTGCAAGTGCTGCACGTGCAGCCTCGACAGATATTGTTGCCGTGTCCTCATCAAGATCAGGGAGTGATTTTTCATACACTCCAAGACCCTTTGAAATCTCTGTGCCGTTCGCTCCCCATACCCGTGCGATCTCTTCAACGCGTATCCGGTACCTGGGGATATACGCACCATATGAAATGATTCCTACCATTTTTCTTCCCGTAGTCGTTGTATTATCTGTTCGATTGGCATCCTGGTGCACATCAGGGTTACCTGGTCCCTTTCTGCCAGTTTTGGTACAATGGGATGTACCTGGACTGCTGATATGCCGTGGAGAACCACACACCTGGGCTTAAAGGGTGTTACCCTGATTGCCACCATGGGTGACTTCCCGTTTGATACACCGGTAAAGATCAATGCCCGCTCTGTACTCCATCCATAGATCTGGTTAAATTCGTTCGCTGACAGCGTCAGTATTGCCTTTAGGCTATCTACAATGGTATACCCATATATCGACAGCTCAGTCTTTCCATAGAGGATTTCAGCCTCGATACTGTCTGCAAAGAGTTGGATCTTCAGTGGTGCAGAGTAGTCATACAGGTCATAGATGACATCTTTTGGGGTATCCAGAGTGAGCATCGTACAAAACTTCTGCATGTACGTGCCTCCCCGCTCCTCATCGATGCAAAGAATGGTCTCAATAATCTTACCGACGATTGCTGTTCCCGGACTCTTTCTCCGTCCACTCTCGTAATCACTGATGACTGATGGTGATACTCCCAGGTGGAGAGCAAGGTCTCCCTGGGAGATGCCATAATTGACACGCCATTTTTTCAGGGCTTTTCCCGGTGAATCCGACAGGGTAACGTCCCCCGCCATCTTCTCTGCCATACGATGGCGAAGTCCCGGTTCCATGCCTATACAGGTTACTGTGTTCGTGTATATAATTAACGTATATCACTTCGACATTATACGAAGTTATGCCCGGCTCTATGGTACAGCCTTGTACTGCTGATAATACCGGGTTCTTGCCCGGATATCTGCTGCTTTATGGGGAATGCCGGTGAATGGGGTTGTGTTCCGGGCGGGTAACCGGAAAAAAGGATCAGATCTGCTCCCCGCCATCACTGGTGATATCTGCAGGATAAAAGGAATTATACTGATATTATCCTGAACGGACCTGATGCATGATTATCAGAACGGGAACACTCATCGACGGTCTTTTCCGGATCCACCACGAGAGAGAGTTGATTGTTCCCGGTCGTTCCTTTCGGGATAAAGACCGCAATGACTATCCGTTTCTTCTCCCCTGCGTCAAGGGCCGGGATAGCAGCCGTGATATTGACCGTTTTTCCGTTGGGAAGGGTAACCCGGACCGGGACCTCAGGTGACGGGGTGAGTCCTGTATTGGCGATAACCATGCTGACTGTCAGGTTCTGGCCTGCTCCCCCGGCTGACGGTATAAACGCAGAAACGATCTGTAAGTCAGCGAGGTCACAGGGGAGGGGGAGCCGTGACGGAACGTCCGCTGCGGTCTCGGCACTAGCTGATGCACCGGTAAGAAGCAGAACCAAAAGAAATGCAGTCATGTAAGATAGGTAGTTGTTCATGATGTCTCGTATGCTTTTTTAGTATATGGAAGCTGGTATGGTATGAATCCATAGGATGCCGGAAGTACTTCCCGGTACCCGGACGGAATATGGATACACACTCGTGATCAGCAGGGGACCGGGATATTCCCCGGCCATACAACCCGGGTATTCTCTTCATATTGCGTATCATGCAGAGGGCATGAGAGTAAGAATGCTTATTTTTATACTTTATTTTACAATAATATACGCCAATGATCTCAAATAACCATAATTATGTTCATGGATACTCACCTGTCGAAGGGTTCCGGCTTGCAGATCAGGCAAGAACGCTCGCTTCCCTTCTCCATCATGGTATCAGGTTTGAGAAAGGGGCCCGGGTTCTTGAGGCCGGTTGTGGGATCGGTGCCCAGACCATCCTCCTCGCCGGGAACTCTCCCGGTGCCCGGATAACCTCAATGGATATCTCAAAAGAGTCGCTGCGTGAGGCACAGAAACGGGTTATCCGGGCTGGGTTTACGAATGTTGTGTTTCAGGAGGGGGATATTACTCATACTTCCTTTGAGAGAGGTTCTTTTGATCATATCTTTCTCTGTTTTGTTCTTGAGCATCTTGTCCATCCCCTTGCAACACTTGCCCACCTGACTTCTCTCCTTGTCCCGGGAGGAACAATAACGGTTATTGAGGGCGATCATGGATCAACCGTATTCTATCCCCATAGTGATGCAGCCAGGGAGACGATTCGGGTATTAATTGATATGCAGGCTGAAAAAGGCGGGAATGCTCTTATTGGAAGGGAACTGTATCCCCTGCTCTCACAGGCCGGGTTAGCAGACCTGTCTGTAGAACCACTGATAGTCTATGTTGATGCAACCCGGCCGGATCTCGTGGACGGGTTTATCGAGAAGACCTTTACCGCGATGGTGGCAGGAGTCGAGGGTGAAGCAGTATCATCAGGCCGGATATCACAGGAGCGGTGGGACGAGGGCCTGAAGGGGTTGCGAAGAACGAAAGAGAAGGATGGGACGTTCTGTTACACGTTTTTCAGGGCTTTCGGTTCAGTTCCATTGCAATAATACCGGAATAATACACAAACCAGGGTTATGTGATATCAGGTTCATTCCTTTTTTTGGTTCCCGTATCAGGAATATTATAGAAATCAGGGCAGAACCGGGGAAGCGTTACCCGGATAGTCGAGCCCTGAGAGAGTCCCGGACTCATGGCAGAGATCGTTCCTTCGTGAAGCTCTATAATCTTTCTGACCATGGCGAGACCAAGCCCTTTAGATTCCGGATCACTGCGTGATTCATCAGCAACATAGAGTTCATCCCATATCCTCTCTATGGTCTCCCGGTTCATTCCGATACCGGTATCTGTCACCGTAATCCTGACATTTTTGTTATCCTGACTTCCGGTGATAATGATATGACCCATTGTCGAATTGAACTTCACTGCATTGCTGATGATATTTGAGAAGATGGTTTCTCCCAGAACTGTAGAGACACAGACCGTGAGATCTTCAGGAATGTTCAGACTGACCGTAATCTTTTTATCTGCAATCAGTACCGCATTTTTATTGAGTGCATATGCAACAAGACCGGCCAGGCTGAACTCCTCGTAATCAGTAATCGAGTTCTGCCGGTTAATCTTTGCCATCATGATTATCTGATCAGTCCAGTTCCGCAGGTGTTTGATGCTTTGATCCAGGATATCTACCAGTTTTGTTGTTTCTTCATCCCGGATCTTCTTCCTGATGAGTGGTACGAGAGCAACCAGGGAAGTCAGAGGGGTCCGGAGATCGTGCGCGATCTGGTTGATGAAATGATCCTTCTGAAGCAGGAGATTCTCAACATTCTTTGTCCGTTCTTTAACCTTCTGTTCCAGTTCTTCATTTAAGGTCTGCAAACGCCAGGCAAGATGCTCTAATTCACGGTTTTGGGAATCAAGATCAGCAAGCAGACTCTTTGTTTTCTCGTTTGATCTTCGTAATTCAGTATTGAGACGATGAAAATGGAGCAGGAGGTACATGATGGTGATAATGATGAGAGCGATTATTGCAGCAATGTATAACCCGATATTTAAAGGCGAAGACTCGAAAAAATCCCTTCCCAACGGGCGCAGGAACCATAATACTCCACGAATCACCATAACTGCTACAAAACCGGTTAGCGAAGCCATAAGCAGGATGGATGGAATTCTCTCCTGTGCTGCATTGCGATACACAATATGGATCGATAATGAAAGGATGATTGCAGAGGAGAATGTTAAGATACATGACCTGATTGATATGGTATCCTCTATCAGGGTATAATATCCGATAAGAATTACAAAAGGGACGATTATCAGGTAATACATCCTGTTTAGTGGCATATTAGTATAGAAGCGGTGAAGGGATTCAGCCATCAGGACAAGACCGGTCAGAAACAGGGTATTTCCGAGAAGGATGGAGATGATATCAGGGATAAATCCTCTGAAACTTAAAAAAACTGATGATATGGTGAGCACTACAAGGCTTATTGACCAGATCAGAAAACCCGGATAATTATCCTGAATCTTTGCGATAATGAGCATGAGGGCAGCGAATAGTGCTTCAATTATCAGCAGACTGATCATCAGTGTCTGTGTGTCTACCATGAATCATCTCCATTATTATTGTGATAATGAAATGAGTTGTGAGTACTGGGAGATAATGGGTGGCTTCTTTCATTGTGGTCTCACCACCTGACCGGTATTTTTTGTCAGGAACGGGAATATATCGTGCAGAGGGTTCATCGATTCTTACCTTCCTTTAAATCCGGGACGGGAGTCATCCTGCACTACTCGCCATTTTTGATAACCTTCTCAAAATCAACAACTCATAAATAGTATCCATCCCAATTATGAATCATGCTCGCGGCTGATGATCTGATCTGCCTGAAACGAATAGCACTCCTTGGCGGATTAATGAGCCCGGTTCTTGTTAATTCCCAGGTAATCGGTCAGGAACTGGGGATTAGCCCTCAGACCGCATCCCGGAGACTGAAATCGCTTGAATCAGGGAATTATATTACCCGTTCCCTGGTTCCGGACGGACAGCAGATTCTCATTACCCGGGCAGGAGAAGCAGAACTCAGGCAGGAATATTGTGATTATTACCGGCTCTTCGGGCGTACCGGAGAGATGAAACAGATCCTTACCGGAATCGTGGAGTCTGGTCTCGGTGAGGGTGCCTATTACATGAGTCTTGCTCCGTACTGCCGACAATTTCACACCTATCTCGGGTTTACTCCCTACCCCGGAACACTCAATATTCGTCTCAGTCCGGCAGCAGTCGCGATTCGCAAACGTCTCGGGATGGGTAACTGGCATGTGATTGAAGGCTTTGAATCAGAGGGAAGGACTTTTGGAAAGGTGCAGTGCATCGGATGCACGATACAGGATATCACCTGTGGTATCATCGTCCCCGGAAGAAGTCATTATCCTGAAGATATCATCGAGGTCATTGCTCCCACAGGATTGCGTGAGAGTCTTTGTGTCAGTGACGGAGATGAAGTAACCGTGGAGGTACTCCTGTGATACAGGATGCGTTACGCCGGTTAGCAGCAGGAGAGTTGGTTTTACTGTATGATTTTGATGACCGGGAACAGGAGACAGATTTTGCAATCCGGTCTGACCGGGTGAGAAGGGAGGATATCTGCCTGATGAGACATGACGGGGGGGGTCTTATCTGTACTGCCATTGCTCACCGGGCAGCACAGGAGCTCGGGATTCCGTTTGCACGGGAGGTGCTCCGCAACTGTGCGATGGTTGAGAAGATCGGTGAGATCCCGTATGATCCCCATAATAACTCGTCATTTTCTCTCTGGGTGAACCACCGTGAGACCTTTACCGGGATTACTGACCGGGATCGGACCCTTACCATAAACAGGATTGCAGAAGTAGTTGCAGATGCTTTAAACGGCAAAAATCCTTCATTTTCTGCAGGATTCAGAACTCCCGGACATGTACCTATCCTTATCGCTGCAGAGCATCTTCTCTCCCAGCGGCATGGACAGACCGAGTTATCGGTTGCGATGGCAGAGATGGCAGGTATTGTTCCGGCAGTAACGATATGTGAGATGCTTGATGATACTACCGGCGATGCCCTCAGAAAACGGGATGCAAAACGGTATGCAGAGAAGCATCATCTCGCCTTTATTGAAGGGGCTGATGTACTGGCGTTATGGGAAGAGACGCAGGATTCGTAAATCCGGATCCCTTCCCCTCCCCTCTCTTTTTCTTTTTTCATTCTGTATCCTCACGATAACAGTTCAGACAGTCATTGGCAGGCGTACCCTTCTCAAAATAAAAAAAGGCAACATATTCCTTCTTCATCAGTCGAGCATGCGTTTTTTCTTCTGCAGGTTTTTTATAGAGGAATGATACAGCTCTATATCTGATGGATCTCCCACCCCTCTCTTTCGAGTCAAAAATTACCTTCATTTTTGTATCTATCCTTGTGGTGGTTCTCTCTCTTTCATACCTGGTTTTATTCGATCCTCTCACCCCGAAAAACCTGCCTGATATCATAGAGATTGGAGCGGTTCTCCCCCTCACCGGCAGTATCTCTGAGTACGGATCTCATGTCAGGGATGGAATTGAGATGGCTGTTGCCGGGATAAATGAAAATGGCGGGATTTCAGGGAGAGAGTTACGGGTTTTGTATTATGACAACGGAAGTAATGCTGACAGATCAGTCGAAGCATTCCGGCAGGCGGCAGAGAATGGATGTCCTGTGATTATCGGTGCAGTATCAAGCGATAACACCCTTGCGATGGCACCGCTTGCCGATGCATACCGGATTGTACTCATCTCACCCGGTGCAACAACTCCGATTCTTTCCGGATACTCCCCCTGGGTATTCCGGACGATAGCATCAGACCGGTACAAGGGAAGGGGGCTTGTTCATCTGGTGCAGAGCAAGAAAGATCATAATAAAAACCTCACGGTTCTCTATCAGGATGATGCGTATGGTCATGGGCTCTATGAGGTGTCAGAAGAGGTATATCATGAGATGAATCCCGGCAAAAACCTGACATCCATCTCTTTTCCCCGGAACCAGGCTGATTTTTCCGAGCAAATTGCTCATCTTAAGGATACCTGTGCCGACACCGTGATTCTATTCGGGTACCTCAGCGAATCTGCAGGGATTGTAACCCAGGCTGCAGACGCTGATCTTTTATGTTCCTGGTTTGGCGATGAATCGGTGGTCAATGACAAGTTCATTCTTGATACCTACCCTTCTTCAGAAGGGTTTACCGCAACACTCTCTTCCTCACGTCTCTTCTCTCCTGATTTTGAGAAAAAATTCTTTGACCGGTACGGATATGAGCCTGATTTTCTCTCCGGATACGGGTATGACACGATCCGGATAGTGAGTCTTGCAATCCCGGTAGCGGGTTATGACAGCGAGGCTATCAGGGATATCCTCTTTTCTGTCAGGGATATCGGCATCACCGGACCGAAGTCATTTGATAAAAACGGAGATATCGCTCCGTTGTTTGATGTTGTAAGGCTTACAGACGGTGAATGGAAGTCGGTAAACCGGAATGAACTGGCATTTTCCGTGGATTTCGATCATTAAAGAAGAATATGGCACGAACAGCAGGGATTATGAACGGAGATTATTTTGATTTTTTGCTTCAGGGTGAATGAATAGATGGGATTTTTAGGTAGTATTCGCAGATATCTGCGACAATATCTCTTCTTCTTCGGTCCCGGCCTTATCCTTGCTATCGGTGCAGCAGGAGAGAGTGGCATCGCTGAAATTATTGAATTCGGCTCTCATTTCGGGTATGCCCTCCTCTGGGTTGTTGCAGTTACCCTTGTGTTTAAGTTTGCATTTGTCAATGGTATCGCCCGGTACACCCTTGCCACCGGAGAGACCATCTTTTATGGCCTTTCCAAAATTCCCGGGCCAAAAAACTGGGAAGTTCTGTTCATAACCCTTATCTATTTCATGGAGATGACTGCCCTTGGGGGTATGCTGTATCTTGGGGCGATATTCCTTGATTACCTGATCCCCGGGTGGAACAGTACGCTCTTTCTCGTTCTTATTGCACTTTCCTGTATTCTCATTATCCTGTGGAGTGGAGAGTATGAGCGGCTGGAACTGTGCATTACCCTCATGGCTGTGATACTCTTCTGTGGTATAGCCTACAGTCTTACTTCTTTTTTCGTTCCTCTCCCTGCCATTTTATCAGGTTTTATTCCATCCATACCAAAGGGTTCACTCTTTGATATCATGGCTCTGATGGGAACCGTGGGAGCCGGTCTGAACCTGTTGCTGTACTCGGTATGGCTTCATGAAAAGACAAAAGAAAGTCATTCGGAATCGAATTTCGCGAAGTACATGCGGAGTGTTAATATCGATCTCGGTCTGGCATTTATTCTCGTAGCACTTCTCTGTATTGTCTTTTTTACCATGGGCCTGGTCGGATTTTCAACCTCCTACCTCGGGCCGGAAGAGATGCTCTCCTTTGATATGATAACGGCACAGATCCTCTACATTGTATCATACATTCCCTATGGGTCAACCGTCTTTCTGCTCACCGGATTTCTTATCCTTTTTGCTGCAGTTCTTTCAGGGATGGACGGCCGGGCTCGTGCAGTCTCTTCCATTATCAGGAGAACCACGAACACTTCTGTCAGTGAACGGATGCTGTACCGGTCAGTTCTTATCTTGTTCTCGATCCTCATCGTGATAACCGCTACCTTTGGTGACCCCCGGACGGTAATTCACCATGTTGCAGCATTATCCTCTATTATGTTCGCCATTATCGGGTTTATGATCCTGTACCTTGATCTGACTCTCCCTCTCTATGCACGGGGGTCACGAACCTGGGCAGCCGTTATGATATGTGGCAGTTCTCTCTTTCTGTTCATTGCACTGATGATGGAAGAGGGAATCCTCACCTATGGTCTTCCCATGATAGAGAGACTGGCTCTTGTTGCTATCTTTTTTTATGGTCTTACCCATACCACCCTTTTTGAGAAGATTCAGAGGAGTACTGCAGGAAGAACGGATCTCATCTGGTTTATTCTCATCTTCTCCGGTCTTTCCATGTACGGAGTATACCGTGGTGAGATGATTGGCGAGGCTGTCTTTAACTTCGGAGAACTCGCACCGATGATCGCCGGTCTTTTTGCCGGACCGGTGGTTGGAGGAATTGTGGGTCTGATAGGAGGCTTATTTGCGGTTTATCACTCAGGGATGAGCCCGGACGGCCTTATTGACGGAATCATCATGCTTCTGGCAGGACTTATCGCAGGGTATTTACGGCTGCGCTGGAAGGGAAGGATAACGTACCTGCGGGCGATCACCATCCCGATTATTGTTGAGTTAATCGCCATCTGTATTCTGTATCCATTGTTCCTGCTCCCGTCTTTTGATGAGATACAGTTTTTCCTTACTCATTATGTCCTTTCTGATGTAGTTATCAACATATTCGGACTGGTCATTTTCATCTACATCATGAAACACACGATGAAATACCAGTATCTTCTTCGTGAATTTCGTGAGTTTATCAACGAATAAAAGAAATATCAGTTTTTCATCAGGGTGCAAAAAAAGGGATCTGTTCCTGCTGACACGGATCCGCGGTAGTGAGTTCCTACATCTCGACAGTTGCAAGAGCGTCACTGATGATGCGGTACCATACCTCAGGGCGTTGCGGATATTTTTCCTGTGCCGTCTGGCGGTCAGGTGTGGTTTCTGTCGCCTCTATCCTCTCAAGAGTTCGTTCAGCGGCATCCAGGATCCAGCAGTCGCGAACACTCCGATCGACTTTCGTGATAGACTCTGCCCTGACTGATATGAGTGTTCTTCCGTCAGGTGACTCAAAGAGGTTCGGTTTTCCGATAACTGCGACAAACTCAGGGGTCTCGATAGATGACAGCTGTTGCAGTGCTTCAGGCTGGTAACTGCCTGCAGAGATAAAGAATGTACCGGTCGGATCAACGATGCGGATCTGGTAAAAGACATTCTCCCCCTCTGATCGTCTCTTCTCGGTGATGGTGCCTACGATAAATACCCGGTTGCAACGCTCCCCGGTGGGCAGGAGGATATATGACGGGCTCATCTCCTCGGTACCGTCCTTGAACTGGTATGTTGTCTCTCTCAGTTCGGCTGCAAATACCCGTCGTGCCGGTTCACGTTCATACCTGCGTGTCATTGTGTTCTGTGGTGCTGCCATCTATTCCTCCTCCCGGTATGATTCCATCCATTCATCCTCATTATCACGGTCATATGACTCTGTCTCATAATCTTCCATGGGTTCATGGACCGAGGCAGGGGAGAAACCCGTGTTAATCCGGGAATCAGTTACATCCTGCAGATCTCCAACATCTGCTTTTGATCCGGGAGCAGGAACGGTTTTTTGTTCGTTATTATCCTGCCCGCCGGGGTGTAGTTCCGGTTCTCTGAAGGGTTCGTTTCCCTGAAAAATTTTACCGTCAGATGAAGGACTTATCTCTTCGCTATCCTCTTTATTCCTGATATTCTCACTGGGTTTACCTGCGTTGGCACGATTTATCAGTTCGAAAAGCCGGTTCTGACTTACGGAAAGCAGTTCACACCCTTTCGCAAAAAGCCGGTTCTCAATAACCCGTCCGGTACATCTGAAGTATCGCCCGAGCAGCATCTCGTAGATGTGATAAAAAACAGTCTCAGGACCTAAAGGATTATTCTCTGCCATCTCTTTTGCCTGATCAATGGAAAGGCCGGTAAGATGCAGGACCGCTTCACACCCGATGATGGTATCCCAGGTCTGGCGGCCATTGTCTATCCATCCCTTGATTCGCAGGTCATAGGTATATTCAGGCTGAAATTCATGCACCTGGCAGAAATTCTGGCGTGAAAGAACACGCCCGCATCCTTCAACCGGGCACCGTCTGATGAGTCCGGAACCAGGAGAGATATGCACGAGTGCACCGGTCACTTCCTGGCTCTCGGATTTTACCTCGATGTCACCCGGTTCCTCGATCAGTGCCGAATCTGACAAGGTAAGTGAGAGCTGACCGTTATACTCATCGACGGCTGCCCAGTAAATCCGGTAGACCGTATCAGGTTTCAGCCGTTCAGCCTGCGGATCCTGCCAGGTTACAAACCTGATGGTTCCTGTCTCATCTCCGACAATTCCTGACTGGAGCATACGTTCATGATTGGTTTCCCAGTCCTGTACCATTTTTGCCCTGATGCAGGAAACACCGGGTTTTAGTTGATCGATAGGAGAAAAGGCAGGGTTGAGTGTCTGTTCCCCTGATATTACGGTTGCAATGGTATCTTTTGTAATCCTTGCATGTAATGCCCCGCGATACTGGTCAATGACTGCACCTTCAATCCGGTACCAGGTATTGTCTTTGAGTTCTTCTGACTCATCAGCACCCCTGATGGCAAACCTGATGGCTCCGCTGTTATCAGCAATCGTCCCGGTCTGTCTGAGCGCCTCGGATGCCGGGTGCGAAGACGCAACAACCATCCCTTCGAGGGTAACAATACCGCTCGTGGCAGATCCGATGGGTGTTACCGATACCGGTGTTGTAACCCTGGCTGTATCGGATACCGGTGCGATGATGGTCCCCTGTTGTGCCTTTAATCCAGGCCTCCCGTTGTAGAGATCAACGAGGCCATGGCGGATTTGGTATGTTTCTCCTTCTTTAAGTTCCTGGAGACCGGCATTTGCCCATATGGTAAAATTAATGGTACCTGTGGTATCAGCAAGAATACCACTCTGGGCGATCGACGGGGACCGGGGTGGAAATAGCGTTGTTACCCTGCCCTCGACGGTGCAGAGACCTTCCCGGAGGTCCTGTATGGGGACCGGTGAATCGGCCGGTATCTCATCACTGTCAAGAGGGGTTATGGTCGTCCCTCCGTGAACCTTGAAGTTGACCTGCCCGTTGTACTCGTCGGTTACCGCTGAAGAGAACCGGTACCATTTACCGGTCTCGACCGGGGGTGCATTGGATCGTGCCCATATGGTGAACCTGACCGATCCGGTTTTATCGGCCAGGATACCACTTTGTGCAATCGACGGGGACCGGGGCGGAAAGATGACCGTGACCATTCCTTCAAGAGTAACCCACGTCTCCGGTTCAAGTCCGGCTATCGGTGTAACAAGAGAATTTCCTGTTTTCTCCTGTTTTCCTGCTGTACCTCCTTCCGGAAGATTAAATTGTCGCGAGAAGTCACTCACCAGTGTCCGTTCCGCTTCAGGCAGGGGAATGCCAAATTCATCAGTCAGCCGGTTCAATCTCTCGGTCAGTTGTTTCTGGTCAATGGGATGACCCAGTAATGCAAATTTCTCGGAGATCCTGTGTATTACGTCAGATGGTTCCATATAACATCTCCACATTACCATCTTATCAGAAGGCTATAAAAGGTGCACCCTGCAGGGTGAAAGTATCCGGGTACCCATCCGGCTTATGAGCAGTAATAAAAAATACGAAAAAGTCCAGGGAAAAGCCAGGATGATTGTACGGTCTATGTTTCGCTGTTGTTTTTTTCCTGCCGCATCGGGAGGTGATGCATGAGGAGAAGATGTTTTAGTTCGAAAATACCAGCTTCCGGAAACTGCCTGAGATGATCGACGACCACCGGCTGATGGTTGAGGATACAGCGTGCACAACTCCAGACCCGGTTTTTCCCCGAGATACTAAAAACCCACTCTCCGAGACTCTCATCCTTACAGGGATACAGCGGGCAGTAACAGTAATCACACCGCTGACCCGCGAAGTGACAGGGATAATACTGGCAGGATTTGCGGTTCCATAAAAACCAGTGACCGCCTCCGATTGAACTAAAGATAAAGTAGGCAGGTTGCGCCGAAAGATCCCCTCCCTCAAACCGTTCAAGCGCTGTTTTCACACCAAACCTGACCGCGGTGTCTATCCTTCTCCCTACCCGGGTCTTACTTCCTGCATAGGTTCCTGGTGCAACCGTTTTATCGAAAGCAAAAGAGGCGATGATGACTGCATCGGTCAGTGTCCCGCAGGCATCGTATCCCATCTGTTTCATTGCCTGTGCTTTTGCCTCGGTCGTCGTAATTATGGCATCCAGCAGGGCAGCATCGCTAAGCGGAGTATCGGTAACCACAATAATGTTTATCGTGCCATGTTCATTCCCGTCAGGGTGCGTTACTCCTGCGGTGATGCAGACCGTTACCGTTTCAATCTGCATGATGCAGAGATATTTCATGGGGACGGCAGTCAGCAGTCCGAAGGTTTTTGCCGGATCAAATCCGCTCCGGATCGCAAGTTCTGATACAAACCGTTCCGGTGGGGCAGAAAAATCGTGGGGAACGGTGTGATTCAGCAGGGTGGTTACCGGTCTGATCCCCCCGGAGATCCCGGTACTTGCTGCTTTGAAGTTTCCCCTGATAAAAAGCGTGTCAGTTCTGGTAAAGATCCTCATGCCACGGTATATCGTTTCCGATCTTTGAGTTCCTGCTGTTTTCCTGCATTCCAGCCGGAAACATCCTGCAGGTAGCCGGTGACCCTGCTTATCTGGATCACATCATGGGATCCGCATTGTGGGCAGACAGCCTCTCCACAGAGGGGACAGTACTCAATATTCGTTGTGATATCGTGTGAACAGTTGCAGTGATCAAGGGGACACATGATCTCCAGGTTCTTCTCACCACAGACCGGGCAGGGGATACTTTCGACAACCATGTGGCAGGTATGACACTTGTACTTCCGTTCTGCTTCCGGAACATCAGCTGGAGACGAGTATCTGCTGCAGAGTTCTTTCTGCTCTTCACTCCATATCATGCAAGGGTGTTTGTGTGGTTATCTAAAAAAGCCATCGAGAGAGAAAGCATTTGAGCCACTAGGCCTGCCTCAGCTGACTCATAGGGTTCATCACGGTTCAGTTCGATTCATCTCATCATCGGCAGGCCTCTGCATACTGTGCTGCAGCTGATACCGGGTCTTGTGCTTCATATATGCTTCTCCCGACAATAATCCCATCGACAAGTCCAGAGATTGCTTTTGGATCACCTCCCTGTGCCCCGACTCCGGGTGAGAGGATCTTTTTCTCTCCGACAATCTCGCGCAGAATGCGGGTCCTCTCCGGTCTGGTTGCAGGAGCGATGATCCCGTCTGCCCCGCACTGTGTTGCAAGAGATGCGATCCGCTCGGCAGTCCCCTGATAAAAAAATTCTTCTGCTCCCGGATGGCTCATCTCGCATACCACATAGCATTCTCCTCCTGCTTCGTGAGCGGTATGTACACAGGCAGTAACCGAGTCAGAGCCGGTAAAGCCATGTGATATGATCGCAGAGAAACCTGCATGAAAAACCTGCTCTGTTATGAGACGATTGGTATTCGGGATATCTGCAACCTTAAAGTCTGCAATGAGCGGCAGTCCGAAAGTTAAAAGTTCCGTAACGATCCCGGGTCCTGCCGAAAGGATAAGCGGGTAACCGATTTTAATAGCATTCAGGTATGGAGCGGTTATCTCAGCAAGGTGTACCGCTTTTGCTGCATCGGTCAGATCAAGGGCAAGGATGAGATCACTCATGAAATCCGCCCTCGAACAGCCGCAACCAGGAGTGGAAGGGTGATCGTCGCATCCCCGTACACGGTTACCGTCTCTGCGTCTTCTTCAACTTTCCCCCATGAACGTGCTTCATCAAGGGTTGCACCGGAAAGCCCACCGAGATCAGGCCTGTCTCCTGTCAGCTGAACTGCATACGAAAAACCGTTCTCTGTCATGAGCATGCTCTGAAGGATGAAGTTTTTCGGAACACCACCGCCGATAAGGAGGGCTCCGGCCCGTTCTGCATCAAAACAGATATCGATTATCCCCTTCATGTCAGCAAATGCATCAACGGTTACCCGGTGGGTCTGGTTATAGAGCCAGAACTGCAGACCGATCATAGAGTCCTGGATTGCAGGACAAAAGATTGGGATCCCCTTTCTGACCGCGGTATGCAATATGCCGCTCTTTAAATCCCCGCCCAGATGCCTGAGGAGATCTGATATCGAGATAACACTTCCCGGTTTTAGTTTCCCAAATGACCCCTGAAGAAACTCTTCAAATACAGAAAACGCATCATTTGGGAGGTATATGTCGTATATGCGGTTTATTTCACTCTGACGAAGTTCTACATCATTACCGGAGGATGAACCCTTGTAATGGTGACATCCGATTGCCTCGATGATATCGTGGGTCAGGTTTGCTCCGGTTGAGACTAACACATCAACATATCCGTCCCTGATGAGGTCACTGATGATCCCTCCCATTCCCGCGGGAACCATCGCTCCTGCAAGGCCTAAAAACCGTGTCGCACCGGAATCTTCTAGCATGGTCTCGTATATTCTGACCGCTTCAGCCATTGCTCCTCCGTTGTAAGCCCCGGCATTCCCGATTGCCCTGATGAGAGCGTCAACACTCATCCCGGATGTCAGGTGCACCTGCTGTACGGGATCACCACATTCCATGCGTTATTTCTTACATCTTGTATGGTAAGTACCCATGCATCCTTCTGATGAAGGGTTGATGAACCGGATAGGACAGAGGGATCGTTTGAGGTTTTTCGATAAAAAAGGATGGATAGAAAATATCTTCTTCCGATTTTTGCATTAACCCCTTTCGTTATCTTTTTTTGAATCTCTCCTGCGCTAAAGGATCCCATATCCGGGAGATGAAGTACAGGCATCAGGAAGGGTTTAAGAGGTTTCGGAGGACAGGAACTCGCCTGGTACCGATGGGGATCCCCGGATAAGCGGGCGTGCCAGGTGTCTTCTTGCGATCGGTGGTACCTCATACCATCCGGGAGTGATCTGCCTTTTCTCTTCTTTTATTACCGGATCTCTGGTCCGGTACCGGCACCTCCGGCATTTGTATCCCTTTCCGGTACCTGCACTGGTCATCTGTTTGTTACAGGCAGGGCAAACCGGTGCCTCTGTTCTGACAGCAGGTGCGGGCAGGACTAGAGCAATTTTCTCGAGGTTTATGGTTTCTTTCAGGAAACTTCCGGCAACCAGTATCCTGTCTCCGGGATGCAGGGATCGAATGATATTCCGAAATCCCCTGGTCGGTTCAAAGGCGATACAGGTGATCGATTCTTCTTTTCGTTCTTGTGGATACACCGCGAGCAGTAACGAAAACGTAACATGACCTCCCCTGCCTGACTTTGGATATGAATTCACCGTTCCGGGAAGAAGGTAGGATGACCCTTCTGTAAGTGGCTGGCCGGGTTTTTGGATGATAAGGTGGGCATCGGTACCCTGGTTTGTGCACCATATCTGCCTCATCCCTGTCGGTTCACAAGCAATGAGTCCGGTAGCGCGGGCAACTGAGAAGGGACTTTCGCCCCTGATGCCAAAAAGAACCGGATCCGGGGTATGGGGTACGCAGACAACAACCTGATTTTCGTGATCCACTGAGTCCCATGTTGCAGGATAGGTGGCAGCTTCAGCAGAAAAAACACTTGATGCAGTAACGTTGCGGGGGTTTCCGAATCGTTCTTCCTGGCGGTATGCAATCAGTTCGTAGGTACAATCCGCAAGAACTGCTGATACTGCAGCACAAGCTCCGATAAGGCCCCTGCAGTTCTTCCAGCCACGAAATATCATGCCTTCTCTCTGGATAACAGAGTATACCTCGTCTATGGTCACGTAACCGGTGAGACACCGTTTATACCACTCTGCGGGTCCTCTCTTCCCGGTTATCACCACACCAGGATTTGTCTTTTCATCCCCTAGCACTGCGTACTGTTCGATAAGAGCACAGGTAATGGCAAATATCTCATCAGCACAGCCATCTGCCTCGATACAGACGGCGGCGTTTCCACGGGTTTTATAGGGTACAGTCGGGTTTAACCTGATAAGGTAGGCACGCCTGATACGGGCTCCGGATTCCTTTAGTTTTCCCGCAAGAACTGCTCCAAGATAGGTTGTACACATCCCGTCAGCAGAATCGGTGTCATCGATACCAATAAACATGCATCTATCACAGAATCGTTGTAGTACGTTTTCCTGCCATCCTGATAATGCGTGTGGATCCCTCCTGTATTGAGAATCACTCGTTTTTTTGCAGTATCTGTGGTGGCATCACCACAGTCCTCTTTCTACCTATATCTTCATTACTGCTTCTCTCCAAGAAATTACTATAGGTTCATGTCTCAGGAACGACTCCTCAACAGTGTCATCAGCGTGATGTTACTTGCAGGGTTTCAGGTATCAGAGCAGTTTTTTATGCGACCGAGGTCATTTGACATCGTTGCGAGCAATAAAGAAGAGACCATTATCATGAAGGTTGTCTCTCATATCGACAGTGTCAGTGAAGAGATCGCATATGACCTGGACCAGATTGCACACTACATTAACGGTTCTCCTCTCATTATCGGCGAGAGAGCACGCGATGCTCTACTGGAACGGGGAGCGGTGTATCTCAGGTACGGGATATATGCCATCAATGTAGCAACACTCCATGATTATTTTGTTGAAGATTCACCCCCGCTTATCTATGCTTCTCCCGGAGGATTGTATGTGAATATTTCCGGGGAGCGGTTCCATGAACTGCGTGAGAAGCATAACCTCTCCCTTGGTGATATGGCTCACATGCTGGGTGTATCCCGTCGGACGATATCCAAGTATGAATCCGGAATGGGTACGACAATCGAGATTGCAATCAAGATTGAGGAGACCTTTGACCACGGGATTATCGAGTCAATAGAACTGCTGGATTATGATTCACAGTTTGAAGGGAGAGCCGATGTGCGTTCCAGTGAGACGGATCCAACTTTTTCTGCAGCTCTCTCTGATCTTGGGATCGAGCTTCATGCGATGCACCGTGCACCGTTCCAGGCCATGATTCTGTATGATGATCATACCATCCTGACCGGGTACGGGAAGGCCCAGAAGATCATCAGGCGCGCCGAAATCATCGGCAATATTTCTGAAGTGACCGGGATGCATGCGATGTGTGTGGCAACAGATGATAACCGGCAGCGCCGGGTTGGAAAAACATTGGTTGTCGGTGAGGAGACCCTGTTGCATCTGGAAGAAGCAGAAGACCTGATCGATATGGTCACTCCCAAAAATTATATATAGACCCCCTAACCCACGTTAATGCACAACTGGTGAAATTACATGTCAACACAACTTGGAGGACAACCCATTTTTATCCTAAAAGAGGGTAGTTCACGGACACGTGGCCGTGATGCACAGGGAATGAACATTACTGCAGCAAAAGCTGTGGCAAATGCAGTACGAACCACTCTTGGCCCGAAAGGGATGGATAAGATGCTTGTTGACACCATCGGAGATATTGTTATCACGAATGATGGTGTGACCATCCTTAAAGAGATGGATATCGAACACCCGGCTGCAAAGATGATGGTTGAGGTCGCAAAGACCCAGGATGATGAGGTCGGCGACGGAACCACAACTGCTGTTGTCATCGCAGGGGAACTGCTCAAGCGATCCGAAGAACTTCTCGAGCAGGATGTTCATCCGACCGTGATTGCACAGGGATACCGCCAGGCAGCAGTAAAGGCACAGGAGCTCCTTAAAAGTTTTGCCATAGATGTCAAGGCAAAAGATGCCGATATTCTCAAGAAGATCTCTGAGACAGCGATGACCGGGAAAGGCGCCGAGTCATCAAAAGAGAAACTCTGTGCACTGGTGGTCAAGGCAGTCAGCATGGTAGCCGAGGCTGATGGTTCTGTTGATATCGAGAACATCAAGATAGAGAAGAAGGTGGGCGGATCCATCGAGGATTCAGAGATAATCGAGGGCATGATCATCGACAAGGAGCGGGTTCATCCCGGTATGCCGGTAAAGGTCTCCAACGCGAAGATCCTCCTGCTCAATGCAGCAGTTGAGTTTAAAAAGACTGAAGTCGACGCCGAGATAAACATCACAAGCCCTGACCAGCTCCAGGCCTTCCTTGATGAGGAAGAACGGATGATAAAGAGTATCGTTGATAAGATCATTGCATCTGGTGCAAATGTTGTCTTCTGTCAGAAAGGGATCGATGATATTGCCCAGCATTACCTCTCCAAGGCCAAGGTGCTTGCCGTCCGCCGTGTCAAGAAGAGTGACATGGAGAAACTGGCACGTGCAACCGGTGCCTCGATTGTATCAAGCATCGATGCTATCGGTGACAGTGAACTGGGAAAAGCCGGTATTGTTGAGGAAAGAAAGGTCTCTGGTGAGGAGATGATCTTTGTTGAAGACTGCAAGAACCCCAAAGCCGTCTCTCTCATCATCCGGGCCGGAACCGAGCATGTAGTAGCCGAGCTTGACCGTGCCATGGAAGATGCCATCAGGGTTGTTGGTGTCGTTCTCGAGGACAAGAAATGTGTTGCCGGTGGGGGAGCACCTGAGATTGAACTCTCATTACGTCTCCGTGAATATGCAGCATCGGTTGGTGGCAGGATTCAGCTCGCCATTGAGGCATTTGCAAACTCTCTTGAGATTATTCCCCGCACCCTTGCAGAGAATGCAGGTCTTGATCCGATAGACATGCTTGTCGCACTCCGTGCTTCCCATGAGGCAGGAAATAAGACGACCGGTCTCAATGTCTTTGAGGGCAAACCCTCGGATATGGTAAAAGAAGGAGTATTAGAGCCACTCCGTGTCAAGACACAGGCCATTGCCAGTGCAGCAGAGGCTGCAATCATGATCCTCCGTATCGATGATATCATCGCATCAGCCAAGTCGTCAGCCCCTGAAGGCGGCCCGGGAATGGATGAGATGGGTGGTATGGGCGGAATGGGTGGCATGGGCGGAATGCCCGGTATGATGTAACCCCCCCGATACTCTCACTTTTTTTCTTTTTTTTCTGTTCGCGAAAATAGTGTTCTATCCCGGAAACGTCTTCTGTTCGTAATCATATGAACCATTCTGATTGTATCATGACCGGAAAAGGTGTACTGGTTACCTGAAAGTACCGTATCCTGGAACGGTAAGGTTTTTTGTTTGAGAATAATGGTTTCCCTGAGATAATCGTATGGTTGAGATCTGTTCTCTTTATCGTAATTATCGGGCAGAGATCAAAAAAGATTGGATAGTCAGGTTTTTTCCTGACTTTCAGGTGAATTGTTCTTCATTGTACCGATGATCTTTGAGATGTCGATCCAGATGAGAAGTTGTTTTCCGGCACGAGACTGCATATTCCCTATCGATTCATCATTGGTGTCATCAGTCACTGTATTGTCAGTGGCAAAGGAGTAATCTTCACTGGTATCTATTTTTATGATACCCTTGATGTATGCATTGACATGGTCACCTTCTGCTTCAGAAGATGAAAGGTGTTTGTCAATATCGCTCTCTTCAACCGTTCTGACATTCTGGACATCATCAACAATTATCCCTAAGTTTGCGCCCTCGGTAACGGAGGGAACTAAAACGACGATCTTCTGGTCAGTTCGGTCACGGGTATTGGAGATTCCCAGTATCTCGTGAATATTAATAATGGTGGTTATCTCTCCCCTGAGATTGAGCATGCCACTTATATGCCGGGGTGCACGAGGGATCCGGGTGATAGGGAGCATCTCCACGATTTCACGTGCATTTTGAATATCCATGGCATAATGTTGTGATCCAAGTTCAAACTCAACTATCTCAATCGTCATGGAATACTCAGTCTTTATCTCCTGATGGCTTATCTTTTTCTGGTATGATTTCGGTTCGAAACGAATGACGGGTATCGGAGTTGTTCCAAACAAAGGGGGGAGATCAAAGCTTTGATCCGGTATATGTCCGGCAAATAGTAATCCTCCGGTTTCGGATACGAAAAACCAGGGGTTCGCATCGCCGGGAATTTTGTTTATGAAGTGATATCATTCTTATTCTGTACTGCATTTTCTGATTGATAAGGCAGTCTCCTGACACCTGGGTTCCCTTTTGAGCGGGATGCAGCCAAACTCTGTTCTTAAATGCAACATATTTAAGGGATTATGTCAAAAGATCTCCTTTATATTCTTTTCAGCAGCACAAAAAGACCAAAAGTTCATGCTGATAGTACTACCGATGCGGGATGTGAGATGGACTTTGTACCGATTCTGACTGAGAAGGGGGTTATGACCAAATGCCGACATTACATGTTCTTCATGTGGAAGACAACGTTGATCATGCATATCTTATCAAGCATGAGTTACTGAAAGGGTATTCTGACCTTGATTATACCCTGGTTGAGACTCGTCAGTCATATCGTGAAGCGCTTGATAAAGGAGGATGGGACGTAATCCTCTGTGATTATGCTCTCCCTGACTTTAACGGGCACGATGCCCTTGAGATGTACCATGAACGGGATCTCGATATTCCTTTTATCTTAATATCCGGTGAGATAGGAGAGGAGACAGCAGTCGAGATGATGAAGGCAGGGATGCACGATTACCTGATTAAAGGGAACATGACCCGCCTTCTTCCGGCAATAGACCGTGAAATCCGTGACGCAGAAGTACGAAGGGAGCGGGAACACGCGGTGGAACGGCGTCTCGAAGAAGAGAAGAAGTTCCGTTCCATGATAGACTCTTCGTACGATGCCATTCTGATTATTGATAACAATCTTGTCATCGAGTGTAATTCCCAGCTCTACACCCTTACCGGCGGGCTCGAAGAAAAAGATGTAATCAACCGTCCTTTCATCGATTTTCTCCCGGAAAAACAGCCGGATGGTTCATCTTCTGACGATCGGCTGTCCCGGTATCTTGAGGGTGCCCTTGCCGGTATCAGACAGGTCTGTGAGATGGCCGTCAGGCAGAAAAACGGAACACTCATCGAGACAGAGATGGTCTTTGTGAGGCTGAACCTCGCTCGCGGACCGGTGGTGATGGCCACGATCCGGGATATATCTGAACGCAAAAAGTCAGAGATTGAACTGAAACAGAATATGGAGAAGATCGTTGAACTCCAGCAGCAGGAGATGATGATGATTAATCAAAATCCTCTCCCGATCCTTCTCCTGAACTTAAATCTTGAGATCTTAAAAGCCAATGAATCCTTTATTCTGATGAGCGGCTACCGTGAGACAGATCTGATGAAGATGAAAGCCGGTGATTTCCGGGTTACTGCCAAGTCAGGTCACGGCTTAAAAGAGGCACTTAAGACGAAAAAAGCAGCAACAGGAAATATTTCGGTTGAATTTCCCAATGGTGTTCATCACATCGAACAGGATATCATCCCCCTCCTTGACAAGAACAACGAAGTCTCCAGTATCATGGCAACCTACAAGGACATGACCGAGGAGATGAGGAAAGCCGAGGAGATAGAACACCTGATTGGAGAATCAAAAGAGCGTTCAGAGATCCTCTCAGGTAGTGCCAATGAACTCGGGAGAGTGCTCAAGACCCTTGCATCCGGTGATCTCACGAATCAGGCTGCAATTGATGAGAATGATCCATTGGCATCGGTAAAACAGGACTACAATAGTGCAGCAAAAGCCCTTCTTGATGCGCTTACTGAAGTAAACAATGTCACCGAGAGTGTACGGGTGCGTATGGAGAGTATCAGTGTCGGATCCAACGACATCTCCCGGGCTTCACAGAAGGTAGCCGAGACCGCACAGCTATCAGCGGATCTCGGTCAGAACCTGCTGACACAGATTGAGTCAATAACAAATGAGATCGGTGAGTTATCAGCCTCAAACGAGGAGATATTCAGTACGAGCCAGGAGGTGCTGACCCATTCACGTGATGTTGCATCGAAAGGGAGTGATGCACAGGTTCTGGGGAAGGAAGCGAATGAACGGATGGGAGTAGTTGAGAGTATTGCCTCTGAGACCGTTCGTGACATGGAGGATCTCAATGCCCAGATAAAGGAGATTAACAAGGTCGTGAAGATGATCAATGATATCACCGGCCAGATTAATCTCCTTGCTCTTAATGCAGCCATTGAAGCGGCACGGGCCGGAGATGCCGGAAGGGGATTTGCGGTTGTTGCCGGAGAAGTCAAGAATCTCGCTGCAGATGCCCGGAAGGCGACCGATCATATCGATGAGGTCATTCACGGGATTCAGCAGAGCAGTGAGAAGACAGCCCAGGTGATCCTGTCCGTCAACACCGAGATAACAGCAGGGGTCGAGAGTGTGAACGAGACCATACAGGCACTAAACAGCATGGTTGAGGGTGCCAACCAGGTGACGCTCGATATGGAAGAGATCGCAAAAGCAATCGAGAAACAGGCGACCGTGACATCCACTGTGGTCTCGATGAACGAGAAGGGGATGGATTTAACCAACAAGAACCTGAGTTACATCATGGAACTCTCGTCCCTTGCACAGGAGACGAACGCAGCGGTTGAAGAGATCGATGCAGCCATCCAGGAGACACAGGGTGATACCGAACACCTGATAAAGCGGATCGGCAACTTTACCATCTGATTAGAGCCCTGAATATTTCTCTCCCCGTCATACCCTCTCTTTTTTCCGGTCATCTGTCCGGGGTGACCGGCCGTCATTTTTCCTGATTATATCATGTTCTGGGTTGCATAGTAGCGCTTTTCATCAAATGAGACACCTACGCCAATCTTTTCAAGATGACGATTGAGGATGTTTTCCCGGTGGTCTGCGCTATGCATCCATGAATCAAGGATTAATTCAGCGATTGCGATGATATCATCCTCGTCAATGTACCCATAATTACGGGTATTTCCGATGGGAACCCTGATGATATTCTCAGCTATTCCCTGCACGGTATCTCCGTCATCGGTCACCCTGCGTGGTGTATATCCATGGCGAAGAGCCCTGTCAGACGGGTTTTCACCGTCAGGATTGATGTGGCTGAGGTAGTCCCGCTCTGCCATGTCGTTGCTATGGTCCTGTGCTATCTCCATCAGGCCGGGATCGGGTTTTAACTGAGTCATCCTGAACTGGTCACGCTCCTCGTTTGTCAGAAAGATGATGAGATCCCCTATTTTTTTGAGATAAAAATCACGAGGACGTTCGAACTCTTTTGTTATCAGAACCGGGTCTCCAATGATACAATTATTGGTCTCATCTCTCTCAGGAACGATATTTTTTGCATCAGAAACAAGAACCGGGTACCAGGTTCCCGGTCTGATGGAGTCAGGAAGATTTTCCTGGTATCGGAAATACCCGGTATCGCCGACAGACAAAAATCCCTCTTTCTTCTCCCAGACGAGGATATCATTGCCTGAGAGATTCGTATCAGAAGAGAGATACAACCGTGTCAGGAATGTCCCGGAAGGACGGTTTCCTGTATTATCTATACAATAACCGGCAAAGAACGGTGATTCTGGTGCACTGGCCGGTGCAGTCTCGAGATCATGCGGTATCAGTTCAGCCAGCAACGGAACTATTTCTATCTGACTGGACTCTTCTGATGCCGCTACCGGAAAAAGAGAGGTGATACTGATAAGAATCAGACCGGCTAGGAACAGGGTTGTATGTCTCTTCATCGTGTACCTTTTTTTTTAATCAGAATGGTAAGTAATTTTTCAAAAACCCGATAATACCGGGGTTTCACCATAAGAGGATGATATCATTTCATGAACCATTTCATCATGATAATCGCATCCTCGGTATTTGCATAATATGCACCTACCTGAAAGACCGGCTGATACCCGATCTTCTGGTAAAATGCCTGTGCAGTTCTGTTCGATATCCTGACCTCGAGCTGGCAGGCTGTTGCACAACACACGATGAGCTGGTGTTCTGCACGCCTGACGAGATCGCGGCCGATACCCCTCTTTTGGTAGCCGTTATCCACGGCAAGATTACAGATATGCCCGTACCGTTCCTCACCGGTATCCTCTATCCCGCAGATGATAAATCCGATAATTTTTCCCTGTTCCTCTGCAACAAAGCTCGTGGCAGAGAATGTCTCTATCGTCTCGGAGAGGACTTCATCACCCCAGGGATCGGGGAATACCTCGTCTTCTATTCTGCGGATCCCTTTGAGATCAGAATCCTTTATCCTTCTGATGGTATGTGTGCCTGACAATGCAGGTTTTATGTTTGTCTCTGCTATAATATAGAGTCAGGAGAAATAAGATATCCTGCCTGGTGCAAGAACATGGTTCATATACATCGATTTACTGCCATGAGGCCGGCAAAGGAACGTGCACAGGATATTGCATCAGTTCCTTATGATGTGGTCAATGAGGAAGAGGCACGGGAGATCATCTCAAAAAGTCCACACTCGTTTCTGAGAATATCACGGTCTGATGTCCTCATGCCTGACATCTCCCCCTATGCAGATGAGGTCTACCGGAAGGCCGGAGAGACACTGGATCAGTATGTCAGTGATGGTCTTTTCGTGAGTGATACCGTTCCCGGAATCTATCTCTACCGTGTCATGATGGGTGACGAGATCTATACCGGTATGTGTTGCTGTTGCAGTGTCAGTGATTATGTATCCGGTGCTATCAGGCGTCATGAACTTACCAGGTATGAGAAAGAGGAGGATCGGACCCGGCATATCGATACGGTCAATGCAAATACCGGCCCGGTTGTCCTTCTTTACCGGGAGATACCAGAGGTCACCGACATCATCGCTGCGGTTATCAGGGATGCCCTGACCCCTGATATCGAGGTATCCGGATCCGGGGGTTCTGTTCACCAGATATATCAGATTACTGATTCTGTCATCTTAAACCGGCTTGAGACACTCTTTTCGAATGTACCGGAACTTTATATTGCCGATGGTCATCACCGTGCAAAATCGGCAGTGAATGTATTCGAGAAGAGATCAGCAGAGAAACCGGTACCGGAAGAGACTGGCCGTTTCCTCGGGGTTTTATTTGCTGATAACGAGGTACGGGTTCACGGTTATTCCCGTCTGCTATCAGATTTGGGCGAATTTAATCCTGAATCGTTCCTTTCCGCTCTCTCCCGGTTCTTTGCGGTATCCCCGTATCATCAGGCAGACGGGCAGGCGTATCTCATACAACCCTGTGCAGATCCCTGCACTCATCATATTCTTCATCTGTATCTGGATGGCCAGTGGTATGAGTGTGCACGGGAACGGGACCCGGATGCTGATACCATCAGCGGACTTGATGTGAGTTACCTGCAGGATCATGTTCTTACCCCGCTCCTTGGAATAAAAGACCCGCGAAAAGATCCCCGGCTTCAGTACCTGGGAGGTGCCCGTCCTCTTGCCGACCTGATGGCACGGGTTGACAGCAGGGAATATATGGCAGCGATTGCGATGCAGCCGGTCAGTGTTACCACTGTCTTTGCAATAGCAGATGCAGGTTGTGTCATGCCACCGAAGTCAACATGGTTTGAACCAAAACTCCTGAGCGGGCTTCTTATTCATAAGATCTCGTGATTTCTCTCTCAATTCTTCTTCTATCGTGAGAAAGACCCAATTCTTTTCTGATAACCTGCAATTTTTATAGGGAAACTACTATCTAGAAAGAGAGGAGATTACATTTATCAGTTTCTTGACAGAGGGACTCCTGAAATATCCCCTGCATATGAAATATCCTGCCATTCAGGTGCTCTGTCTCGTAAAAGAACCGATATTCCTGTGGGTATCAGATGATGGCTGGATCTCATCTATTCAGAGGTTTTAAGGATCTCCTGGCTAAAGAAGCAGGTACAAGGTGCCTCTTCCCTGTTCCTAAAGAGGATCGGACAAACGTGCACGTACCTTTCGGGATGATGATGAGATGATAAAGAAAGATACCGGAAGAGAAGGGAATGATACAAACACCGGTAGCGGCGTCTCCCGTTTATCCACCCCGATTGAGTTTTGTGAAACCTACCTGTCTGTTCTTTGTATCGGAGACGTTGTGCTTTTTCCTGACCTGATAAGTGATTATATTGCCACCTTTTCCGGTTACATGGTCAGGAGGGCAGCAGACGGAGAAGAAGCATCCGTTCTTCTCTCTGCTCATTCTTTTGATCTCATCATCTATGACAAAAGGATCGGTGATCTCAAATCTGCCGGCTGGTTTGCATTTCTATCTGAGAGTGGAGACAAAACTCCGGTTATCTGTATCGGAACCGGAACAGGAGAACTTTTCTCTGCAGAACAGGATTTTATTGTAGCGTTTTCGGTAACCAAAAGTGATCCCTCCCGCTCCCTGATCCCCAGACTGGCAGAGCAGGTACAGGCAGCACGGGAAGAAAGAAGGACACAAAAAACACCCGGTGCTCTTCCGGCACCCGGTTCCTGCAGACGGCTGACAGAAAATGTACCTGGTCCGGAGATTCAGGAGTGTCTTCTTCTTGCAGAAGAGATTGGCAGAACCGGTTGCTTTGTCTATGACCCGGTGACCGGCAATCTCCGGGGTTCCCCGGGAGCATCACGAATCTTTGGGTTTAAGCCGGTTGCGAGGGAGTACCGGATAGAAGAGATAGCAGCATGCATCCCTGACAGTGACCGTATTCTGCAGGAAATATCAGATGGTATCGCCGGAAACGAAAGAATTGATACCGGGTTTCTGATACATCCTGCTGACGGATCTGCTCCCTGTGTGCTCCATTGCATTGCACATACAAAGGGCGGAACGGAAAAATCCCCGATGACGGTAATCGGGGTTGTTCATGATATCACGAGTATAAAACAGGAGGAAGAATCACGAGAGAGACCGCCTGGTGCTCGTACGATACCTCCCGATGACACTGATGTTTCTTTCGAGGATCTCTTTGATATCAATGAGATACAGCGTATCTTAGACGAATTTTCAGAGGCGACCGGTGTCGCATCCCTTATCACCCGCCCTGACGGGACACCGATCACAAGGCCGGCCGGGTTTACCCGCCTGTGCAGTATCATCAGGAATACCGGGATCGGGCAGAAGAACTGCAGTGCATCAGATGCAGCTCTTGGAAAACCGTCTTTTGACGGTCCCCTTGTTCAGAGATGCCTCTCCGGGGGATTATGGGGTGCAGGAGCCGCTATTGTCGTTGGCAACCGGCATGTTGCGAGCTGGCTTATCGGTCAGGTACGGAACGAAGAACAGACAGAAGAGGCGATGCGATCCTATGCGAAAACGATCGGCGTAGATGAAGAGGTAATCCTCCCGGCATTTCGTGACGTTCCTTCCCTGTCCTCTGATGCATTCAGGGCAGTGGCAAAAGTCATGTACAGCTATGCAAATCATCTCTCGAAACTTGCCTACAAAAATCTCCTTCAGGCACGGGTTATCAGCGAACGGGAGAAGGCTGAAGATGCACTGCGCAGGAGTGAACAAAATTACCGGGATGTTATTGAAAATCTCGAGGATATTTATTACCGGACCGATCTGGAAGGAACTCTTATTGAGGTAAGTGATTCTGCTGCCAGGATATTCGGATATGACTCACCGGACGAGTTACTGGGTACGCCGATCGATACATTCTGGGTAGAGCCGGAGAAGAGAAGTGAATTTATCAGGAAGATACGGGAAGAGGGACGGGTTGTTGATTACGAAGCCCAGGTTTACAAAAAAGACCGGAGTGTGTTTCCTGTCAGTTCAACCAGCACCTTTTACCGTGACGATACCGGAACCATCCTCGGCGTAGTCGGGATCATCAGGGATATATCTGAACAAAAGAAGGCTCATGAGGATCTAATCCGGGCGAACGATGAACTTTCTGCAGCATATGGGCAGTTGGCAGCAACCGATGCCGAGCTCAGGCTGAGTATGGAAAGACTGATCCTGCAGGAGCAAAAGGCTCAGGAGACCACCTCGTTTCTTGAGAGTCTCATCTCTATTGCCAATGTACCCATTATTATCTGGGATCCGTCATTTCAGATTACCCGGGTAAACCATGCGTTTGAACTGCTGGTCGGGCGCTCTAAAGAAGAAGTTCTCGGAAAACCGCTCTCAATTCTCATCCCTCCTGACAAGGCAGATCATACCCTGCGGCTGTTACAGACAACGCTTGACGGAGTCAGGTGGGAGACCGTCGAACTCGATATCCAGCACCGGGATGGTTCGCTAAAGACGGTAATCTGGAACTCTGCGACCCTGTATGACAAAGCCGGGGAGGTTCCGGTTGCCACCATTGCACAGGGCAGGGATATTACCGAACAAAGGAGGCTTGAGCGTGCGAATGAAGAAGCAATCGCACAGATCCAGAAAAATCTGGCTCAACTTGCCATCCTCAATGACGGTATCCGGAACCCGCTGACCATCATCACGGTCTATGCAGATATGATTGGGGAGAGTGCGGCTGTTGATCAGATCCGGACACAGGTGAACAACATCGATCTGATGGTAACCCAGCTTGATCAGCGGTGGGCAGATTCTGAGAAGGTTCTCCAGGTTATCAGGAAACATTACCAGATCGATGTTATGCCGGGTCCCGGAAAGGATGACGATACCGGAAGAGATACCATGCCTCCCGGAACGGAAATTCCCCTTCCCGCTACCGGTTCTGTCCAG
>JAFGOM010000036.1 GCA_016926505.1 Methanospirillaceae archaeon | reverse complement strand
TGGAGTAAAATTAAGGAATCACTCATAATAGAGCAGCATGGTAATTTTGCCGATGAATTAACCTGAATTTTTAGTTTATAACCTTTTCCTAGAGGAAACGGCCGTAATAGCAAAGGCTATGCTGTTTTGAAAGGATTTTTATGTTATTATCCGCGTTGCCGTTCAAATTATCCGAATGGATAAGGGATCAAAGAGCTGGAAAAATAATATTAACTTATATTCAATAAAATTTATTGAGGTTCCCCTCCTTTTATTAGAGAGATTATGTTGTAACATTATCAAAATATGTCAAATTGTTGGGTACTGTGTACTGAAAATAAGGTGAATTGTTATGAAACCCTGTCCAGGTAATCAATTCCTGCAAAGATGGGATCACTGAACTGAAGGTAGATAATCTCAAGTTTGTCTTCCCTGAGGATGTACCCGATGGCATATCCTTCCATCTGTTCAGCCAGGTAAAACCCGGTGTTATCAGGGCTGATCACTCCGGTTATGGCCTTTTTCATTGCGTTTCCCTGCATATCTGTCGTTATCACGAACCCGGCAAATATCCTCTCTTTCTGTTCGGTAATATTCATGGAAAAGGATCCCTCGTCATGCCCGACGAATCCGATCTTATCTTCATACCCGACATACGGACCAGTCCAGTTTCCAACCAGACTGGGCACATCTGCAGAAGTAATTCCCATGATACTCATGAGAGCCAGGATACAGGCAATCCATAAAAAGTGCATTCTCATACAGGTTCATTTCTCCAGGAGAATAAAAGGATATTGAAATAACACTGGAAATGTATGCCGGATATTCAGGACTGGTCCATTACTCTTTTGCATTCCAATAAAATCCCAATCAAAAACAATGCACCGAAAAATAGGAGTAGGGTATCAGATCTGAATTTTCCGGAAGAGAGATGCCCCGATACCGATCATTACAACAGAGAATGCTGACAGCACAATAAAGCAGATGACCGGGTTTATCTGCGAGACCCCGGTCAGACCGAACCGGATCCCTTCGACCCCGTAGGTAAGGGGATCGATGAGTGTCAGGTCACGGAATAACAGAGGAAGACTCTGTATCGGAAACATGGCTCCTGAAAGCCCGAAGATAGGAAAGACAAAGAAACTCATGATCAACTGAAACCCGTTCATATCATCGATCCGCGAAGCGATGGCGATACCAAACGAGGTGAATGCAATCCCGATAAGGGTCATAAATCCAAACGCAATGAGCAGGTGACCTGGTCCGGGAATTGAAATGCCGATAAAAAGAGATAATACAAGGATTATCGTTCCCTGGATAATTGCGGTGGTAGCACCCCCGAAAGTCTGCCCAAGCATGATCTCGGTTCTGGATATCGGGGCTACCAGGGTTTCTTTTAAAAATCCGAACTGTTTGTCCCAGATAATCTGAATACCGGCAAATATCGAGGTGAATAACACACTCATGGCAACGATGCCCGGGACCAGGAACTCTACATAGTTACCACTGATGTTTGAGATATTGACAACCGAGTTTAAACCGAACCCGAGGATAATCAGGAAGAACAGCGGCATACCAAGACTGCCAACGATCCTGCTCTTTGAACGGAGGTACCGCTTGACGTTGCGGAGCCATATCGTGTAAATAACGTCCATTATCAGTGCCTCCTTGCACGGTATGCCATTCTCATATGATCTTTTGTCCCTGCCTCTTCGTTCCTGATACTCCTGCCGGTATAATGCAGGAATACATCTTCAAGGGTTGGTTTGTGAATAGAGACCGATCGAATCGCAATCTCATACTGGATAAGCAATTTCATGAGTTCTGATAAATGTTCCTCGACATCAGAAAGGGCGATCGAGAAAAAACCGTCGTATCGTTCTATTCTCTCAATCCATGAAATATTCAGACTGGCAAGTGCCTCCGGATAGTCTGGTGAGAACACGGTTACCACATCCCCTCCCACCTGTCTTTTTAACTGTTCCGGGGAATCAAGGGCTACAATCTTTCCCTTGTCAACGATAGCTATCCGTTTACAGAGGCGGTCTGCCTCATCCATGTAATGAGTCGTGATGATCACGGTAATTCCCATCTCCCGGTTCAGTCTCTCGATATATTCCCAGAGATAGTTCCGGGTCTGGGGATCAAGACCAAGCGTCGGTTCGTCCAGAAAGAGGACCTGTGGCCGGTGAAGGAGACCCCGTGCTATCTCAAGCCGCCGTCTCATCCCTCCTGAATAGGTCTTTACGAGGTCATCTTTTCGTTCGGTAAGGCCGACCAGGTCGAGCAGTTCCACGATCCGCTCCAGCCTCGTTTTTTTCGGGATTCGGTATAATCGCCCGTGAAAATCCATGTTTTCCCCTGCTGTCAGTTCCTCGTCAAGACTTGGATCCTGAAACACGATTCCGATAGACTTTCGTACCCCGTCCTCGTTCTTTCTCACATCGTATCCGCACACCTCTGCGCTACCGGCTGTCGGGTCAAGCATCGTTGCAAGCATCGAGATTGTTGTTGTTTTCCCAGCCCCGTTCGGACCGAGCAGACCGAATATCTCACCCTGGGCTATCTCAAACGAGATGTTGTCAACGGCAACGAAATCGCCGAATTTTTTCGTGAGATCACTCACGGTTACTGCATTCATAAGAATCAAGTCTCTCCAGTTCTGACAGGCACCGTATAATCAGAGTATGTGCATCATTCTTCTTTTCGGGTTTAATCTTTCCTGCAATAAGGTGGATCTTCATGCTATCTGCCATGAGAGGATCAGATCCCTCGCGAAAGATCTCAAAGAGTAGATCTGAAAAGACATACATCTTCTCTTTCTCTGCCTTTCTGTCAGTGATAATGTTTTGAAGCGTTTTCCTTCCGGTATCAGTCAGTTGATACCGTTTTCTTGAGCGTTTTCCTGTCTCCGATACCGCAATAAGTCCCTCCTCATTCATCCTTGTGAGCATGGGATACAGGGTGCCTTTGCTCGGTACCCACGAGTCATTTGTCTTATTAGCGATCTCCTTGATGAGGTCGTATCCTGACTTTTGTTCGTTTTTCAGGGAATGGAGAATATAGAGTTGGATTAACCCCCTGCCCCGGTTGCACTGGCTTTTGTCTTTCTCGTTCGAGAATCGTAATGGTCCTTTCATGGTGTATGCTGTTGGTGTTCGGAATAAAACAGTTTCATTATAAACCGTCCGTTATAGTACTATTGATACGCCCTCGTATAAAGTCTTTCGAATATACTGAAAAAACCAATTTCTATTGGGTTATATGAGCAGATATATGATAGAATCTGAGACGTTTTTCTCTCTCAATTGTTTCTCTTTATTTGTGTAGTACTGCTGACCACCGGTCCCGTTGGTAAGAAATCCGTCTGAGATGTTTCTTCTTAAAACAGTCCCCGGATGGATCCTTTTTCAGGAGCCCATCAATTATCCGGGATAATAGAGTAATTTTGTCACACCTGCGAATTCCTTTTAGTATTAAAACCTCCGGGCTGTCTGCCAGCCGGAGACAGGTTACAAGGATATCCCGGGAATTTCTTTCTTTCTCTTCTGCTTTTTACCTGATACGGTAATCTTTAAATGTCTCTTTTCTGCACTAATCAGTAACGCAGAATGGAAAGATGGTATGTATAAAAAAAGGACATTATTGACACTTCTTCTCTTTACACTCGTTTTTTTGACTTTTATCGCTGTTGGAGACGCTGATCCAATCGTAATCACCGATCCGGATGCCGATTCGTACGATACGAAGCTGGTTCTTCTCGGAACAACCGGCGGTGTTTCGTGGTGGCCGGAGACGGATCGGGCGAGTTCATCATCTGCAATCGTTATCGGAGATATGATTTATCTCATAGATCTTGGTCAGGGTTCGGGCTCACGTCTCTCAGAGATGTTTAATGAGGGCACGTTTGTCGATACTCCGACCGGCAGGGTGGAGGCTGACTCCTCAACGTTCCTCACAAAGGTAAAGGCACTCTTCTTTACCCATCTCCATCAGGATCATACCTCTGATTATCCGGAATTGCTGTTGATCGGGCCGGGAGCAGGGCTTGGAACTACTATCGATCCTCTTACGAACAAACGGAAGATAACCCCGCTCATCGTGATCGGTCCCGGCAGTCGTGGGAAGGTCGAGAAGGATTTGACGAATTACACGGCAAATGGTGGTACTATCATCTATACTGATAGTGCTGACCCGGATTTCATCACTCCTGTTCCCGGTTTACGGCAGATGACAAACGGGATATGGCAGTCCTATGCACAGACGATCAATGATATGACTCTTGATGACGGGTACCCCGATTTCACAAAACTGGTGAAAATTGTCGAGATAGGGGGTAAAGAACCTGGTGATATCAGGATCCCGGTCACCGTCAATGATCCCAATACTGATACCTGTCCCGGTATGGAGCCTTTTATGGTTTACAAAGATGAACTGGTCACCGTTACTGCCATCCTTGTTGACCATCACCAGGTATACCCGTCGTTAGCTTTTCGTTTTGACACCGCCGATGGATCGGTGGTATTCTCAGGAGATACCGGTCCTGATACCAAGGGAAACCTCCAGAAACTGGCAGAAGGGGCAGATATCCTCGTTCACGAGGTTATCGATCCGGCATGGATCGATCTCAAGTTTGGTGATCCGGCTCCGGGCAGCCAGATGGATGCATTAAAAACACACATGCTCGAGTCACACACGTCAATAGATGCGGTTGCAGATGTTGCGAACAACTGTCAGGTGGATATGCTCGTTTTAAACCACATCGTTCCGGGAAATACTCCCTATTCGCATTTACAAAATGCAGGACGAAACCTCGATGCGAACCTGGTTATCGGAGAGGATCTGATGCAGATCGGTCTTCGGTAACCGATGTGAAAAAGGAGTAATGAGTCGGAATGGGAATTTTAATTAATGTTTGATGCCAATTCTGACAGGTCAGTTGTTTCTGAAATGAGGGGTCGCTCATAACGATACAGCCCGGATCATTTCTTTTTTGTTCTATTGCATTTTTTTCCCGGTATCACCAGGCACCTTTTCTCTCCCTGCTCCGGGTGGCTGCCCGAACCGGAACCCATGTGTTGTGTTGACAGGATTTACGCAGTCTCTCATCATAGTCCTTGTTTCTGATTCATGTACTGGTCAAATCCGATAAACCGGTGTCACGGTATTCTGATAAGAAGAGGAGGGTACCTTCTTTTAATCAATAAGTGAAAGAATCTTCACAAACTCACTCATCAGGTTACCGTGATGTATCCCGGTTTCTCCATGCTATTGTCAAACCCGGGTCCGGCAACCTCCATCTTTACGGTGTAGGTTCCGGGAGCGGTGTACTGGTGAACCGGGTTTATCTCGTGCGAGATCCCCCCGTCCCCGAAGTACCAGTTCCAGGAGTCTGCCTCCATTCCCGACGAGGTCCACCCGGTAAAGGCTACTGTGAGCGGGGCAGGTCCTGATGTAACACTGGCAGAGAAGTTACCATTCATCTCATCGATCAGAAACGTCCAGAGGACACCGGAATCATGCACATTCGGATCCGCTACATCCCCGTCAATGGATGACGTCTCTCCGGTGATGATGTATGTCCCGTCTCCCCTGAAAATACCGCTGTTGCCGGTGTCATATGCAAAACCGCCAAAACAGCCGGACCATGCCAGGTTTCCCCGGGTGTCGGTCTGGATAACCCAGGCATCACCATTTCCATGATACCCGGTGACATCATAATCATCCGAATCAGTGTACCCGACAAAGGTATATCCTTGCTCCGATACCAACACATCATACCCTTCATCAGCTTTGGATCCGCCGTAACATCCCTGCCATTCGATCGTTCCATCCCGGTCAATACCGATACCAACGAGATCGTAGGATCCATGATTGCCCACGATGTCACCATCATTGGATTTTGTGAATCCTGTCAGGATATATCCGCCCCTGCTTGTCATCCGGATGGCATTTCCCCCGTCGGGTTCGGTCCCGCCGTAGCATCTCTGCCAGAGTATCTTACCTTCACTATCGGTCTCTACCACCCAGATATCCTCTTCTCCATGATTTCCCGATACATCGCCATCATCTGATCCGGTAACTCCGGTCAGGATGTATTCTCCATCCTCAGTCTCAATGATATAATTCCCTTCATCATAACGGCTCCCGCCGTAACATCCCTCCTGGATGATCTCCCCGTCACGATCAATCTCTACCACCCAGATATCGCCCTCTCCATGGTTGCCGGTTACGTTCCCGTCATTAGATGAAGATATTCCGATGAGAAGGAAATTGCCGTTATTGTTCTCAATAACACTCCTGCCCATATCAAAGGAACTCCCCCCATAACATTGCTCCCATAGCGTGGTACCTTCCGGATCGAGCATAACTGCCCAGAAATCATAGTTCCCATGGTACCCGCTCATCGCACTTTTCGTTGCCCCGAGAACCAGGTAATTACCATCAGATGTCTCAATAATATCGATCCCTTCATCAATTTCGGATCCTCCGTACGAATTCAGCCATTCTATCGCACCATTTACGTCCCGCTTAACAACCAGCATATCAGGCCAGTAGGAGTCGTATATTCGCCCGGTTTCGATAATCCCGCCGTCAAGGGTCATGAAGTTCCCATATCCCGTACTCATGGTATCCTCCTGTATGAGAGGAGAGGACCATACGAGATGCGGAACCGGCAGGGCTGGTGTTTTTGTCCCGATTAGGTATCGGACAACACAATACCCGTTCCAGTCGGTACATGCGAGGTGGCTTTGTGCATCAATACCAATACCCAGAAAAGCTGCATCGCTCCCGGCCGGAAGGGGGGTAACAGACCCGTCATGTTCACAACGGTATACTACAGCACCTTCTCCCGGAACAACGAACTCGAGTTTGATGGCATACAGGGCTCCATCAGGACTAAATGCTATCCTCGGATTATCATTTATCCGGTATGGAAGATCCCAGGATTGGATAACGGTTTTATCAGGCTTAAACTGGTAAATCCCGTTGCCTGCAAGTCCTACCGCGACACTATCGTCAGGATCGATTGCAACAGAGACCGGTTGTTCAAAATCTGCAGGCATACCTGTCGTTATATTCCAGGTCCCGTTATATTGCCCGTCTCCTGAAAAAATCTCCACACGGTTATTTCCCCAGTCCGCGATATATATATAACCGGTACTGTTAACGGCGATACCAAAGGGTCCGTTTAATTCTCCCTGTCCTTCTCCTTCGCTCCCAAAAGACCTGATGAATGTTCCGTCTCTGGAAAACTGCTGTACCTGACATTTTTCCATGTCTAATGTATAGATAGTATCGTCCGGGCCGGCAGCTACTCCACAGAGCTGGAGAAACGATCCATCCTCTTCTCCGTAATCACCCCATCCCCTGATAAACGTCCCGTTCGGATAAAAAACCTGGATATCTGATCGCACCATATCTGCAACATAGATCATCTGATCCAGAGAGATGGCAATTGCAATCGGGTACTGAAACTGTCCGTCTCCTGTTCCATAACTACCAAAGGAAAGATCCTTGACAAGAGATTGCGTATCGGCAATACCTCCGGTAACAAGGAGAAGGAAGGCTGTAATAGAGAAAAGCATCAGAAAAGGGCATTTATATGACATTATAATTGTATTGTACTGTTTAATACCATAAAAATTGTGTTTATCTGCTGATATCGGGAAATTGTCAGGTTATCTCAAATTTTTTGAAAAATGCCTTGTTCCTGGTTTGAGAAGGCGAGATAACCAGCGTATAAAAAAAAGTGTTCTAATCATGGTCTGAATGAGAAAAAGTAACTGGATTCAGGCAGTATTATCATTCCATGGAGAGAATACGATTACCTCTGATTTCTCTCTTTGGATATCAGGAAAGAATGATTCCGAGGACGATGAAAAGGGCTATCGGAGCCTCAATTCCATGAATAATGACAGCCATCCAGTTACTACGGAACCGTTTCGATGGATAACTGAGAATCAGTCCTGAAAATATAACCTGAGACAACACCCCCTGAGGTTTATGAAGGTGGTACAGGCCGAACAGAACTCCGTTAATGAACCAGTCCCACTTTCCGAACACCCCGTTCATCTTTGGGAGCAGAATCCCCCGGAAAAGGAATTCCTCACCAAGAAGATAGTTAAAAGGTATTGTAACCAGAGTGAGAACCAATAGATACCAGGCACCTGAAAATCCGGTTTGTCCGAGTTGTCCCAGGTTGTAATGGGGAAGGGAATCAAGAGAGGGGAACAGGATGCCGATAACATCCGGTAAGGGGATTATCTGTAAAACCAGGCTGAGCAGGATAAACGGTATGACCCATAGGAATAATCTGCAGTTGTGCCTGCCGGTTTTTGGATCAATGGGTTTTGTATACCACATGCGTCTTTTCATATCCTGCCATCTCAGTTTTCCTGATTCGGTGTAGATGATGATAAGTGAGAGAATAAACTGCCAGACCAGAGCTATGGTCATAAGTGGCCAGAAGACAAGAAATGGTGGAATACTATCCGGAATGGCAAGATACTGAATCAAGGCTGGTGTTACAATATAGGCAAAAAAGACCATCGGTGCTGTTGCCAGGGCCCAGATCACAAGAATTTTACTGATACTATATTGAGCATCTGTTATTCCATCACGGGTTTGCAATGCTTTGACTGAATTATCCATTTTCATCCCTCTTTTTTATCGGTTTCCTGATAGCGTCTTGATGAGATCTCCCTGATTTACTGCCATGTAATGAATTCAACCTATAAAAATCTTGCGTTTTTCAGCGTCAGGAAATGATCATTTTTTGTTTTTTCATCAACATCCTTGTCATAAATCCGATAATCAATTGGAAATGAGACGATTCCATCTGTCCAAATTAAAGTGATTAATCCAATTCCTTTGATTACCTTGTGGCGTTTTCCGCTCCATTGATAATAGGTGTACTCAACTTTTTTTGAATGAATTTTAGCGAGAACGGTGTCATCAAGAACCAACCAGCCAGTTTTTCGGTCAATATATTCTTCAACCTCATTCCACAACGCCTCAGGAGTTAGCGACTGTCTTGTGAGAAATCGATTGAAGGAATCATGTGATATCGAAAAATCGGGCGTTGAATAGCAATCAGCCACTTTTACGCACGATATATCATATCGAGCAGCAATTAGGTAGTTGATGTAATCAACATCTGAAGGCTTTTTCGTTACGGGCACGTATATTATTGGCGCTGTCAATATATATAGATCATACTATCATAAAAGTCAACTGCGTAAGTCCTATCTAAATATCTTTTACACAAATAATGTTACAAAACCCAAAATTTCTTGGTTATATTATCGATAAAAACCTGCAGTATAATGACAAAAGCTCGAGAAAATAAGGTATAAATTCACACATTCATTGGATCGACTAAAATCCTTTACTTCAGGATACAATCAGATCACTTTTGCGGGTTCTTTCCTATGGAAGGCTGATTGTTGAGAAAGGGTAATGAAAAACCCCTGATGTAATCATTCAGCAGGTTCCCTCTCAATCCGCGATTAACCGGATCGTCTCATCAAATACCTCCTGGATGCACTCTGAATCAAAATCATTTGTTAAAATGACAAGGCTGATCTGAGAATCAGGCTGGTAATACATATTCGACTGGAACCCACTTGATGCCCCGTCATGACCGATCATGTTCCCGATCTGAGTCTTTTTCTCAGATATCCCAAGACCATAGGACTCTCCTTCATCATCAGGATAAAAGGAGAGCATCTGGGATAACATTTCAGGAGAAAAATAGGCATTACTCATTAATGCCGGCAGAAATTTTGCAATGTCCTTTGCAGATCCGACAATACCGCCGTCACCGAGTCCAACCCCGTCATTTTCCCCGGTGATCTCTCTGTAACCATCCTCCTCCCGGCTGTATCCCCTCACGATCCCCTGGCCAATGGAAGCGGGATCCTCGAGATAACATGTTTCCATGCCGGTTGGATCAAATATCCGGTCCTGTAATTCTTTAGCAAGGCTATTGCCGGTTATCTGCTCAATCAGGATCCCGAGCAGCACATAATTCGTATTTGAGTACACAAAGTCAGTACCGGGAGTACAATCAGGTGGTTCATCATAAGCGAAGGTAACAACTTCTGCAGCAGTCCATGGATGATCCGGATTATCCATAACCCGGTCATAGAACTCGTCGGTCATGTAATCAGGAATGCCGCTTCTCATCTGCATTGCCTGCCTGACTGTTGCAGATGCGGAATTGGGGATACGTGACCCCATATCGGCAGGAAGGTATGTGGCCAGGGGAGCATCGATATCCACGAGCCCCTCCTCAGCCAGTTGGAGTACGAGAGTTGCAACATACGGTTTGGTTGCACTTGCGATACGGAACCGGTCCTGGATAATGAGGGGCACCTGCCCGGACACGTTTGCAAGACCTGATACAGCACACATGGTATCTCCACCTGTAGTGACACAGACAACCATACCTGGCCCATCAACAGAGATACAGGTACCCGGAATATCCGTAAGAAATGCAGTATTGGTATCATTGGCAGAGCCGGGAGCCGGAATACCTGTTATGGCAATCAGAATGCCGGCCAGTAGAATGCTTATACATTCAGAACGGTTCATAAATTGAATAGGTATGATGATTGTTTAAACCTATATATTGAACCGGTTCTGAATGCCATACTACTCATACATGCGGATGAGATCCAGTACCGGGAATCCAGAGTCATCTTCTCCGGGCAGGACCGGAAAAACAGCTCAGGTGTTGCATGTAAAACCTGATATCATTACCCGGCGAATAGTCCTCATCCTGGCCGTTCTGGCAGGATTCATCACTCCTTTTGACGGTTCTGCGGTAAATCTCGCGCTTCCGGTCATCGGCTCGGAATTTCACATGGATATTATCACTCTATCCTGGGTTACAACCGCGTATCTCCTTTCGTGTGCTATCTTTCTGGTTCCTTTCGGGAAACTGGCAGATATGTATGGTCGGAAAAAATTTTACCTCATTGGTATTGGTATCTTTGTCACTGCATCACTATTGATGACTCTTATCGGATCCGAACAGGAATTTATCGCTCTTCGGATTATACAGGGAGTGGGTAGTGCCATGATATTTGGTACCGCAGTAGCCCTCCTTACCTCGGTATATCCTCCGGGAGAGAGGGGTTTTGCGATCGGTCTGTATACCACGGCAGTATACCTGGGACTCTCGGCAGGTCCGTTTCTTGGAGGGCTGCTTACAACCTACCTGGGCTGGCGGAGTATATTCCTTGTTAATGTACCCCTCGGTATCATTGCAATAGCACTTGTTATTGGAAGGATTCACGGAGAATGGACTGAATGCAAAGGAGAACGATTCGATCTTGCCGGTTCTTGTATTTATGCCATTACTATCGTTGCGGTCATGTATGGCCTCTCCCTCGTTCCTGATATGACAGGACTAGCACTCATTCTCTTTGGTCTGATCTGTACCTTCATTTTTATCAGGTTTGAACGCCGGGCTCCCAATCCTGTACTAAACATACTGCTCTTTACTGAAAACCGTATTTTTGCCTTCTCAAACCTGGCTGCTCTGATTAATTACAGTGCAACGTTCTCTGTCTCTTTTATCTTAAGTTTGTATCTCCAGATAACCCAGGAGTTTTCGTCTGCCTCGGCAGGATGCATTCTCGTAACTGCTCCGTTCATGCAGATGCTGATTGCAACATTCTCAGGGAAGCTCTCGGATCGCATGGATCCGGGAACCATCGCCTCGGTTGGGATGGGATTATCTGCACTTGCCATTTTTATGCTGGTTTTTATCGGGAAAAACACTCCTTTCTGGTATATTATCATGGCCCTGGTAATCCTTGGTATCGGTTTTGGCATATTCTCGTCGCCGAATACCAATGCTATCATGAGTGCGGTCGAGAAGAGATATTACGGGGTAGCATCAGGCATACTGGCATCGATGCGGTTGCTAGGTCAGATGTTCTCAATGGGTATTGTTATGATGGTGTTTGCAGTAATTATCGGTCCGATTGAACTCGTGCCAGATTCAGAGGATGCATTCATAAAAAGCCTGCACTACATCTTTATCCTGTTTACAATCCTCTGCATCATCGGTATTTATGCGTCGTTCCAACGGATACAAAAGGGGTCATCAGATCCCCGTATTCCCGGATAAAATCGGATTATCCGGTTATTGAGTACAAATGCTGAAGAATAGACCGGATTTTGTATCGATCTGCAAGCCCTCCTTATCCATATTACCCTGGCGGGAGTTTTTAATGGAGTAGTATTCCTGTGCAGAACCGATTCTTCAAGTATTAATACACAAATATTTGTAATAATCATGAGTCAAAAAGATAAGGAACCCAGTTTTGGTCTTTTAATCTTCTCGATCTCTCTTGCCATCTTCATGTCAGCACTGGATGGAACAATTGTAAATATCGCTCTTCCAACCATATCTGAATCGTTCGATCTCTCTTCCAGCACGGTCAGCTGGGTTGCAACCATGTACCTGCTTGTTCTCGCAGGATGTGTTCTGATATTCGGAAAGATTGCAGATGTTATCGGATTTAAGCGGGTTTTTATCAGCGGATTTATTCTCTTTACTCTGGGATCCCTTGCCTGTGGTATCCTCCCCGGACTTCTTGATTCGTTTTATCTCCTCGTCGGATTTCGGGCGTTTCAGGCGGTTGGGGGTGCGATGATCACCTCGATTGCCCCGGCCATGGTGACTGCCTTTATCCCGATGGAGAGAAAAGGAAAAGCGATGGGAATTATCATGACTTTTGCAGCTCTCGGGACCGCCATAGGGCCGAGTGTGGGAGGTATCCTTACGCAGTATCTCTCCTGGGAATGGATATTTTTCATCAACATCCCGATCGGGATTTTTGCAGTCATCCTTGGCAGTATCGTGATTCCCACATCAGTTCATACCTCACTTGGGACTGGATTTGACAAAAAAGGAGCGTTTCTTATCTTTCTCGGGATGGCAATGTTACTGTTCGGGTTCTCAGAAGGCACGGTTCTTGGGTGGAGTAATCCCGTCATTATCGGTTCGTTGGTCCTGGCACTGGTATCACTGGGACTGTTTATCTGGCATGAACTGGGATATGTCGATCCCCTGCTCGATATCCGTCTCTTTAAGAACCGGAATTTCTTATTTCTCAACCTGATCTTTGCACTTGTTTTCTTCAGCTTCTCAGGGATTAACTATCTCCTGCCATTTTATCTCGAGTACGTAAGCGGATATATCCCGGCTGATGCAGGGATGATCCTGACATCGCTCTCAGCAGCAATGATGATATCCGGGTTAATTGCCGGAATGCTGTTTAACAGGACTGGAGGGAAAAAACTTGCAATCATTGCTGCGGTTATCATCACGACAGGATATTTCCTGATAACCCATCTCAGGGCCGACACTCCTACCGCATATGTTGTCCTCTGCCTGGTTTTTATCGGTCTTGGTCTTGGGATGATGGTCTCACCGGTAACGAACATGATCATGATCTCAACTCCACGAAAAAAATCAGGGATGGTCTCTTCAGTCACCAGTCTTGCCCGGTTTGCACCGATGACGATAGGAATTGCCTTTTATAATATCATTTTTATCGAAGGCATGGTCGCAATTGCAACCCATTATGGTGTTACAAATAGTGCACCGGTTACAATTCAGTACGAGGTACTGGCTGCCGGATTTGACATCAGTTTTCTTGCTTCATTTATAATCGGGATAATCATTTTCATCCTGACTCTTATCGTAAGGGACGAGGTTCATCCTGATTATCAGGATGGAGACATGAATAAAGAAATGCCGCTCGTTGTATGATTCTTTATTTATTTCTGATACACCCCCGTTTTCAGATCTCCAATCGCATGATTATTCGGGATAACAGGGATTCGGCAGACGGGTTTTTCTGGTATTTCTGATTACTGCATCACTACTTTATGCATAAGGGCCATCACTCCTGGTTTTTGTGGTTGTGATGGCATCCCGAATCCCGGCATTCCCATGGGGGGGGATTGTAACATCTCGGTATTGAGGCGATCTGTAATCTCGTCGAATATTTTTTTGTATGCAATGCAGTGGGGGTCCACTCCTTTTATCTCCCCGTCTGTTGGTGCGATGGCATTATACGGGCATCCCCCCCGGCAATATCTGATATGAGGGCAGTTGCTGCAGGCAATATCGACAAAGTCCCGGTATGCGGCCATCAACTTCCCGGCAGGTGACTGCAAAAGCATCTCTCTCGTCGGCCTGTCATATACCGTGCCCATGACATATTGTTCCATTCCGACAAACCGGTAACAGGGATAAATACTGCCGTCCGGCCCGATAGCAAAGGTACTGCCCATGCAGTCGGCAAAGGTACATACGGTACCCCTTCTTGTAAAGACACCCCTGACCAGATCGTTGATGTTCATGATCTCAATCTCGTTGAAGTACAGAAGTGACTGATCAAGGAGGTATATCAGCAGGTCTCCGTAATCGAGAGGATCCAGTGCCCATTCTTTGGGATTTTCACCCCGAAGCGACGGGAGTGCCGGGTGAAGCTTGAGAACAAAGCCGTTTTTTAAAAAGAACTGAACGATCTCATCCCGCTTTTGATACGAGTGATTGGTAAACGTACAGATATACCGTACCACAAGACCATGACTTCTGGCAATTTCGTAACCCCGCATGTTTTTCTGGAAGTAACCGTCTCCACGCTGCAGGTCATTGAGTTCCTGTGGTCCGTCGATGGAAGAACCAATAGGAACGTTATACGCTGCAAATATTTCTGCCAGCTCCGGTGTCATCAGCCAGAGGTTTGTCTGGATGGCAAATTCAGTTCTTGTATTTGGCAGACCGGCAGAAAGGATGGCCAGTGCCTCCCGGTAAAAATTCGGACCGGCAAGGAGCGGTTCGCCTCCATGAAAGGTAAATGTTACCCGTTCTTCAGAAAAGTTGTTCAGCCACGAGACGATCTCTGTTATCGTCTCAATCGCCATAATGGGGGATGTTTCTTCTGAACTCCAGCAGTACTTACACTGTGAGGGACAACCAAGGGTCGGGATTATCATGACATGGAATGGATTTTTCACGTATCATTTTCTGTCAGGAATAGGTTAATACCTGCTGGTTCCCGGTACAACCTGGATTATTATGGTCTTTTCTGTAACGACAACCATTATACCGGATTACTGGCTGATCCCATATCCTCTGAAAAAAATTTGTTTCCCCTGATTTTACCGGGAAGTATGCCCAGTCATACCTGTTTTCATCGCGTTATCATTTCCTGACTGGGTATGATCTCCATGAGGGTGGTATAAAAGGGAAGAAAAGGAAAAACGCTGCATGATGTTTTTTCAGACAAAACCGAACATATCCACGGAATCGGGTTTCAGATAACCGGTAAAAAGATAGTAAGTATTGTTATCGCAAGAGCGGTGATGAGCGGGATTGTCATGTTATCATCAACAGGAGAGTAGAGTTCGGTTATTCCTGCAATACAGGATGTAAACAGTGCTATCCACGGATGAATAAAGAACTGGATGACAACAAAAGCTGCAACGATACCGGCAATAGTCCCTTCTGCTGATTTATTTTTGTATATAATATGGCGGCCACAGGCTATCCCTGCAATCGTTGATACACTATCAAGAACAGCAAGGACAAGTATCGATACTGCAGCAACCGGGTACGGAAAGACTGCCGTGACAAAGAGGGCAGTCAGCAGGAACACAAGGGTTCCTTTCCCGGGGTACTCAACCTCCCGCTCAAGGTGCCCGACGATAACCGAGATAAGGGGGATAGAATACCCCCTGATAATTGCATCAGAGAAGAGAAATCCCAGGAAAACAGAGGTGGACAGGATTGCGACAACGATATAATGTGGTGCGAGATAGATGAGAGCAGCGATAAGGATACCAAATCCCAGGTGGCTGAGTTGCCTGATGAGTTCATTCATGATTTGATTCTCGTCTCAATTTTTCGTGATACAAAGAGTTCTCTTGTATGTACCGGTACAGATACCACAGGTGAATGTATCAGCGTTTCTATAATGCGTCAGAAAAAACCACGATTTTTTCTCAATACCAGAGGATATGCCGGTGGAAACGGCAGGGAATAGTGATAAGGCGGTAAAGATCCTTTTCATGAGAAAATTCTTTCCCTAATCCGAATGGATCAAAAAGGATACCGGTGCAGCGTGGCATCTTCTTTTTACTACCGCGTGTAATACTACCTCAATACTCGCGTAACAGATGCCAATTATTCTAACTGATCGTAACGTGGGATCGGGAGTACAGGGATGAAATCCTTACATAAAGAAGATATAATTGCGATTTTAGCCGCTAACCGGGTTGTAGATATCGAATCACTTAAGAATCCTGCGATATCGACAGAGGATGTGATCTTATATCTGGCGAAGTTCAAGATACCTGTTCCTGAATCCTTTTTCCGGGAAGTTGCGCAGGTCTGTGAACTTCCCTATATCGATTATGCAGATCTTCTCTCGATGAGTCGTAATGCCGTGGAGTTATCCCCGGAATGTGGGCTCTCCTCTTCTTTTGTCTGTAAATATGATTACCTGGTCTTTCCACTCGAAGAGACAGATACGTATCTTCATATCGCAACTGCCAATCCGTTTCAATACGGGATGATACAGAATCTAAAGGAGAGAACAGATAAAAAGGTCCGGGTATCGGTCGCATCGATACAGGCTATCCAGACATCGGTGGATATCGGGTACCAGGAAATTCACAGTTACAGCGCATTGTCAGAATTATATGAGAGGAGTCCTGATGAATCTGCTAACAAAATCCTTGTTCCCTGGCACCGGGCGGCAGTATTAGGAGCCGTACTTCTCATAATTCTGCTTCTTATCTACGATCCTTACTGGGGGGCTTTTCTTCTCTTCACCCTTATCAATATCACGTATTTTATCATAAACCCGGTAAAGTTCTACATCTCGCTCCGGGGGATGACCGGGACTACCCGGATGCTTTTTGTATCTGAAAAGGAAGCAGCTCTCATGCGTGATGAGGATCTACCGGTATATACCATACTTGTCCCCCTCTACCAGGAACCAGATATGCTTCCGCATATCATAAAAAATATCTATTCTCTCGATTATCCAAAGGATAAGCTCGATGTTAAGATCCTGATGGAGGAGCAGGATGCCGTCACGTTAGAAAAGGCCAGGAAGATTGGATTATTCGGAGTGATCGAGGAGGTCATATCGCCCTATACAACCGATGAGTATCGTGAAGTCTTAAGCATCTTTACTCCTGTTATCATACCGGCAGCCGAGATACAGACCAAGCCTCGTGCCTGTTCGTATGGCCTTTTACGCAGCAGGGGAGAATACGTGGTCATCTATGATGCAGAGGATTATCCTGACAGGAATCAGCTGCGAAAAGTTGCAACAGCCTTTGCAAAGCAGGATCCCTCCTGTATCTGTATCCAGTGCATGCTCAACTTTTATAATCCCCGTAAAAATATTCTCACCCGTTGGTTTACCATTGAATACTCGTACTGGT
>JAFGOM010000035.1 GCA_016926505.1 Methanospirillaceae archaeon | reverse complement strand
CAGCAGGATATAACCCCGCAGGTGCACTGCATGGAGCAGAACATGCTCTTATTGCTATGTTCCCGTTTTACGTGCTCTGTGATCGCTGGGATCTCGGGGGATTTTCCTGTTATCTGGCGGGAGGCATACCGGAACCGACAATTTTTATCTATGACGGGTATTGTGGCGGCATCGGCTTATCAGAGCGTGCATACGAGATATTTTCTGAACTTGCAACCAAAACCGGCGAGATGGTCAGGGAATGTCCCTGCAGGGAAGGGTGTCCTTCCTGCATCTACTCACCGAAATGCGGAAATGATAACGAACCGCTTGACAAGACCGGAACAATACATCTCCTCTCTTTATTTGCAGAAGATCGAGAGGAAAGATGAGATTTCATTTTTTTTCTGACTGATTCTCCTGCATCGCCTTTTTCCTGCACCGCTCAGTGTAATGATCCTGAATCTTTTGCAGTGAGGAGATTTTATCGGATTCGGGTCCAAAAAGACAATAGCCCCGCTTATCAACAGCAACGATCTGGTAGGTGTCACGAAGGACGGTCGGGAAACTGACTGAGGGAATTTTTCGTATATCCATAAAATTGTGGAGCCTGACAGAAAAATTCTTAAATAACAGTTCTTTTATCTCTTCTACCCATCGCTTCAGGTACCTGATATCTTCCATATCCCATGTCTTTATCTTTCCTTCCAGGGCAGATATCCGGTCTATTGTCTCCTGGCTGCTTTCTATGTGTTGATCAACTGCCTCGGAAAGGGCCATCTCAGCCATCTCCCGGGAAGAATCATACTCATCATCTCTCACACTTCTCACACCCGGTATCTGGTATAACATAGAGAGAATCTGCTGTATTAATTTTTGTATCCTCCTGTGAGGAGGGAGAGAAGGGGAGTGAATAAGGAGAGATTAAAATAAGTTTTAAATATGGTAGAAGATAATTTCTTTCTATCCTTCGTCTCAAACAGCACCATACCGGTGCTGGCATGACAGGGGTCCTCTGGGAGGAGTTACATGGATACCAGCACAATAAGCCTTGTTGATACCGGATTTCTACTCATCTGTACCGCTTTTGTCATCCTCATGACCTTCGGGGTTGCATTCTTTTACGGGGGACTGGTCAGGAGAAAAAATATCATCTCAATGCTCATGCTCTCCTTTATCTCATTTGCCCTGGTCACACTGCAGTGGACGTTCTTTGGTTATTCCCTTGCGTTCGGCCCGGATTTCATGGGAATAATCGGAGGATTGGAGAACTGTGGTCTTTTAGGCGTTTTTGCAGACCAGTCCACACGGAATCTTTTGATACCTGACATGGTTTTTATGGTTTTTCAACTTGCCTTTGCTGCAATCACCCTTGCAATCGTCACCTCAGCCCTGGCTGAGCGGGTTAAATTGTCCTCATTCATTATCTTCGGCCTTCTCTGGACAACACTCGTGTATGATCCCATAGCACACTGGGTTTGGGGTAACGGGTGGGCAGCAACGATGGGAATCCTTGATTTTGCAGGCGGTACTGTTGTACATATCACCGCAGGGTTCAGTGCTCTGGCGCTTGTCTTTGTCATCAGGAACAGGCATGGTTTTACCCAGTACTCCATGAACCCGTCAAATATTCCCCTCACGCTTATCGGAGGAGCCCTTCTCTGGTTTGGGTGGTTCGGGTTTAATGCCGGGAGTGCATATGCCATCAATGAGATTGCCGTAAACGCATTTGTAGTAACAAATATCTCGGCTGCGGCAGGTTCCCTCTCGTGGATGACAGCATCATGGATTTATGGAAAGCCCGGCTCCCTCTCCATGATCAGCGGGACTATCGCCGGTCTCGGGGCAATAACTCCTGCTGCCGGGTTTGTCGGCCCTATTGCCGCTTTTTGTATCGGAACTCTTGCAGGGCTTATCTGCTATTATGCACTGATGTTTCGGTTAAAACAGGGATGGGACGAAAGTCTTGATGCCTGGGCGATTCACGGGGTCGGGGGATTCTTCGGGACGCTCTGTCTTGGTATCTTTGCATCGGTTACGATCGGCGGTGTTGCCGGAATAATTGAGGGATCCACGACCCAGTTTGGTCTTCAGTTCCTGGGAGCCGGTATTATTACCCTGTACGCCATAATTGCCACGTACGGTATTGCTTTTTTCGTTGACATTCTCTTCGGACTCCGGGTCTCAGAAGACGAGGAGTATGTCGGTCTTGATCTCTCACAGCATGGAGAAACCACAGATATGTGAGGAATAGAAATGCAGAAACTTGAGATTATTATCAGACCTGAGAAACTGGAACAGGTCAAAAAAGGACTTGACGAGGAAGGATTTCATGGCATGACCATAACCGATGTCAAAGGGAGGGGTGACCAGCGCGGGATATGCCTGCAGTACCGCGGAAAACTGATGAAAGTAGACCTCATCCCGAAGGTGAAACTGGAGATGATTGTGCCGGATGAAAAAGTGGATGATGTAATCAGAATCATCAAAAAAGAAGCATATACCGGCAAAAACGGAGACGGGAGAATATTTATTTATGAGGTCATAAAATCGGTAAAAGTCAGAACCGGAGAAGTCATCACCGAGTGGTAGATTCCGGTTTTTGGGATAAGATGATTGATACAACCATTTTTCCCAGGTAAAAAGAGAAGAAGAACGGTATCCCCTAAGACCAGAAATCCAGGGTCTTCTGCTCTTTCCGGTTACATAACGGTGCAATCACAGGTTCAATCCGTTCCCGTAAAAATCCATATTCATCTGAGAGAAAGGAGATCAGACCATCAAAGTCTGGTTTTTTAAAGGGGATCTCGTAATCATCAGTTACCGGGGGATGGATAAAAAACTCCATCACCGGTTGTGGATCGAATTCAGGCATTTTTTCCTGTAGTACTGATAAAAAATCTCCTTTTTGAACTATTTTTAAGGCGGTCTTTGCTCCTACCCCCCGTATCCCTGCATTAAAATCAGTTCCGGTCAGGATGGCGACCTCTATGAGTTCCTGTCTGCTGATGTTGTGGCCCAAAAGAACTGCCTGTAACGTTATTCGTTCCGGCCTGACCGTGATACTCCTCCCCCTCACCTTTCTCTTTCCCGATATCGTGAGATTGCGGACCTGAACCGGTGCCCCGTACAGAAGGGTATCGTAATCCTGTGATGCAGCTGCGATAACATCCCCCTTCATTGCCATGTATGCGGCCTGTGCTTCACCCTCGCTGGGAGCATCAATACAGGGAATACCGAGCAGACCAAGTAGTTTCTTTGCCGAGGCAAGAATCTCAGAATCGATACGGCTGGATGCACGGGCATATACATAGGCAGCCCTGATGTCACCTTCGCGCCGGGCCTCTTCCCACTTCGCCGCAGCATCTTCCCGCACAAGTCGCCGTTCTCCAATGGTATCTGCTTTTAATTCAGGGGGCACTCCGTCAAATACATAAACCGGTGTAATTCCCTGGGACATAAGAGCAGTATTCCGGTAAAACAGTCCTGAAAGGTGTGATGTCGTGCGGCCGGTACTGTCCATTAAAGGAGTTCCGTCAGGTTGACGGATGATAGAGAGAAACTGGTACAGGGTATTATACGCATCGATAGCAACAGCACCCGGCACAAGAGAGAGCGAAATCTCTTCCCGGTACGGAAGGAAGATATCACGTAACGCAACTCCCATCTCCTCACCGGTACATCCGCTTCTGTATGATATCAGTCAGTTCATCCATGTGTCTTTGTATCTCTTCATACCGGTTTGAGAGCTGCATAAAGAGATCATGGTTCCGGAACGGGATCATCTGTTCACACTGGACGAGGTTCTTTTCAATCTTATTTATTCTCTCTAAAAATCGTATTCCCAATAAAATAACACAGAAAATAAGAATAATCAGAAGCAGGGTAATAAGAAAAGAAAAACCGGCAAGTAAAACCAGAAGAAGAGCAATAAGCCCGGTGCAGAGAAGAAGAACAGCATCACCATCAGGTATTGGGAGCGGCATCATGGTTACCTATTATTCCTCATCATCTGATATAGAAGGCTGATGTCTGATCTCCCTGATAGTCATCGGTACCGGAGCGCCGAAAACAATCTGAATGCCGGTATCTGGTGGTATCGGGAGGTATCCCGCTGTTTTGGGAATACAATCTTCGTTCTTCCCATCCAGACTGATACAAATAGTACCGGCGTTAACCAGTACAGAGACAAAAGCAATGAATAATGAGAGTAGAATCCCTGCAGTCGTCTCCTTTGCGGCAATGGCTGTCCTCCTTTTAGTAACAGAACTTGGTGCTGTCCTGCTTGCATCTCCCATGGCCAGTGCCGGGTATGCAGCCTTTGAGGATCCCGAATCACTCACCAATCCCATCTACTTTATCGGGGTACTGATCCTGTTTACCCTGCTCCTCCTGGTGCTTATCAGGTACCGGTTCTCGAAAATTTTCTCCCTGATTGTCTGGATATCGATTGCGATAGCATATGGATATGTATTTTATGGAATTCTCGGGTTTTTTTCAGGCGACGTTCTCATTCTTTGTGTAATTACCCTTGTCCTGACTGCAGTATCGGTCTATGCCCTCATCAGGTATCCCGAGTGGTGGGTCATTGATATCCTCGGGGTACTGATGGCAGCGGGTATTGCCTCAATATTCGGAATCTCTCTTGAACCTGTCCCGGTAATACTGCTTCTCACTCTCCTCTCAGTCTATGATGCAGTATCGGTTTATAAGACCAGACACATGATAACCCTGGCAGATACCGTCCTCTCCTCCCGGCTTCCTATCATGGTCATGGTACCAAAACGGAAAGATTTTTCCTATGTACGGGAAGGGAGTCCGGGCATTGCCAAAGAGGGATCGATACCGGAACAAGAAGAGAAGAGACGTGATCGGGGAGCGTTCTTTATCGGGCTTGGTGATCTCATTATGCCGTCAATCCTGGTGGTATCAGCTGATACCTTTCTGTTTCCAGAAGGTTCCGGTCTTCTTACGATCCCCTGTATCACGACAATCATAGGATCCCTTGCCGGACTGATTCTTCTTTTCTTCATTATCGGGAAGGGACAGGCCCATGCCGGGCTGCCACCCTTAAACGGGGGTGCAATCATCGGATGTATTATCGGGATCCTGATTACTGCCGGTATGTAACAGGAGATGGTGACCGGTACGAACAGAGGGTTTTGAATAATGCGTCCACTCCCTCACCGGTCCCTGTTGATATATTAGGATATCCCGGGAGTAAAGAGAGATCTGCTTTATTGACTGCTGCTACAAGGGGAACCGTAACCAGGGAACGGATCTCGGACAACAGGTGCAGCTGGTTCTCGATACTATACCCGCAGTGCTCACTTGCATCAATGAGAAAGAGGATCACATCGGCAACATGCATAATCGCTGCCATCGCCTGCTGTTCAATCGCGTTTCTCTCATTTGCCGGCCTGTCAAGCACTCCCGGGGTATCTATCAGCTGAACGCGATCTGCTCCGATATCGCAGTGACCGACGATGACCTCTTTGGTTGTGAACGGATAGGAGGCAACCATTGGTTCTGCGGTTGAGACCCTTCTGATAAATGATGACTTTCCTACGTTGGGATATCCCGCAATAACGATGGTAAAGGTATCCTCAACAGTCGGGATCTTGCGAAGAACGTTCCTTACTTCATTTAAGAAGAGGAGATCATCGTCAACCTGGTGAACAACCGAAGCGAGCCTCGCTATTGCCCGTTTTCTTGCTACTGCCGTGTCTTCCCCGTACCTGACCTCTTTCGCAAGTCCTCCTTTATGATCCCGGGTCCACCGGGCAGCCCAGGCTACCGCCCCGAGGGACTGGCGAAGCCGGTCGATGCCATACAGGATATCGATAAGTTTCTGGTAAAAGATTGGGAGCGTATCAATTTCAGGGTATGACTGCATTACCGCAACCAGCCGGTCATGAACCGACTCATAGACGGTTCGTACAAATTCCTCGTGGGCACGCCTCTTATTACTCTTCTCGCGCATCCTTTTTGCGGCCCGCCGAAGACTCCGGTCCAGAATCTCGTCTGCATTCGGTATTGTCGGTATCTTCTCTAACTCCACGATAAACAGGTATCCTCCCACATCTATCGGCATGCAGAGATGTTAACCATTACCACTTCAGGTACATGGTACAGAAAATGTATGAGCAATCGTTTTATTATCCGTATAAGCAACAGAACGTACCAGGTCTGCCGGGTGAACGGGGAACGGGTTTGAGTTAGTAATCAGGAACAGGGATGATAAAAATAACATCGAAAAGGGATTCTTTCAGACCGGAATGTATCTTCCCCCTTATACATAATCAGAATGATTCTTACGTCATGCATATTATCTGCACGATCATATAGTATGATGAATCATGGTAGATCTCTCTCTCATACAAAAAGACATACTCGTCACTCTTATCAGTCTGTACGAGAAGAAATCAGTCCCGATAAAGGGGGAAGAGATTGCTGCCATCATCAGGAGAAACCCGGGAACCGTCAGGAACCAGATGCAGTCCTTAAAGACAATCGGTTTTGTTGACGGCACACCGGGGCCGAAGGGGGGATATCATCCAACTGTTCTTGCATACCAGGAGTATCACATCGATAAAGGCGGGGACAACTATGATGTCTGTATCTCCCGTGGTAATCAGCAGATTGCAGGGGTTACGGTGCGGGAGATTGCTTTTACCACACTTACCCATGCAGAACTGTGCCATGCCATGGTAAGTATCGTTGGCAGTACCCGGCTCTTCGAGATCGGTGATACGATTACCATCGGACCTACGCCTGTCAATAAACTCCTCATCATCGGCGAGGTTTTTGGAAAGGATGATATGGAACCTGCTCTCCTGATATCAATCATCGAGATGGTCTCACTTCCCAAGGAGCCGATTGAGCACTACATGTCCCATCCCATAAAAATGCTCACTACCGGTGATACCCTTAACAATGCCATCAGGCTCTTTACCACAGCCCATATTCATGGAGCACCGGTTATGGAAGGCAATCTTCTCTGCGGGATCGTTACCATGTCAGATATCCTCAAAGCAATCGCAAAAGGCATCGGTACAGATACATCTGTTAAGGATATCATGACCGAAGAGGTTATCCAGATCAAATCATCTGTTCAGCTCTGGGAGGTCATCACCATGTTTAAGGAGAAAGATATCGGCAGGCTTATCGTGATAAAAGAGGGAAAGCCGGTTGGAATACTGACTCGTTCTGACGTATTCCGGGTTTTGCCTTCGGTGTAGAGAAAGACTTTATATCATCAGACGAACGATACGGTAATTCCGTAAAAGGAGAACAGATCCCCTTTTAAACAACCATGCAGGATTTTTCGAGGCAACCCTGATGACCCATTCGATGAAAACGATAGATCCAGGTTATTGTCAATACAGTTCTTTTGTCATTCTTCCCCTCCTCTCTTCACTGGATGAGGAACTCAATGGGGTCAGGGATGCCTTTGATATTGAGTATGTTCACCGCTGTCGTGTCGCTACCCGGCGTATCCGTGCAGCACTGCCGATTTTTTCCTGTTGCATTCCGAAATCACAGAGAAAACGATGGGAAAAAGAGATACGGGCGATTACCAGGGCTCTCGGCGAGGCCCGGGATCTTGACGTGCAGATCGCATTTATCAAAGATTTTATCGCTGAAAATACTGATGGCATCCAGGAATTCAGGCTTTTTTCACTCCCACAATTACCCGGACAGAACCGGTGCGAAGATTTAAGAGAAGAAACATCAGTCTCTCTCTCTGTTTCTTCTGAAGAAACCTGGGGCAGGGGTTTTTTCAGAAGACCTGCATTCCTCTCGTACCTGTGGGATTTACGAAGAGAGAGAAGATCGGTGTCCCCTGATATACGACACACATCCCCCCTGCCTGATGGGAAGAACATCGGCCTTGAGTGCCTGCTCTTACGCCTCCGCCAGAAACGGGAGGCAGTTCAGCCTGATGTCATCAGGGCCGCAGATCTGTTTACGGTCTCCGGAACTATCAGGGAGATGCAGAAACATCTGAGAGAGATCTCTGCGTACGGAACCCTCCACGAAGCAGGAGTCCATACACCGTATGCCTTTGAGCAGGCATTCCTGCACATCTCTGAGAAGATCGAAGAAGTGCAATTATATGAACCATTTATCAGGGACCCGGGTCAGATACAGAAACACCATGCGATGCGGATCGCTGCCAAACATCTCAGGTACACTTTGGAAGCGTTTGACGGACTCTATGACGGGAAACTAAAGGACACAATTAGATCACTCAAACATCTTCAGGACATCCTTGGAGAGATGCATGACTGTGATGTCTGGAACGAACTCCTGCCACAGTTTCTTCTTGAGGAAGAAAAGAACCACAGGCAGTTTTTCGGGAACATACACGTATTTGAGCTGGTCATGCCCGGGATTACCTTCCTCATGGACCAGCTTGCATCTCGTCGTGTAACACTGCATACAGACCTGATTGAGTACTGGGAACTACTGCAACAGGATGGATTTTTTTCGCAGATACGGTCAGTAATTTCGCTTCCCCTTCAGACATCCTTTCACCACTTAATAGACACCGACCCTGATCTTCCTGTTACCATCGCACTGATCGGTGATATCCATGCAAATCTTCCTGCACTGGAAGCGGTTCTTGCTGATGCTGAGAAGAGAGGTGCTCATGCCATCATCAATGTTGGAGATCTGGTGGGATACGGAGCGTTTCCTGATGAAGTTATCACCATGGTCAGAAGACGGCACATCATCAGTACGATGGGAAACATCGACCGTGACGTTATCATGCGCAGGTGGGAGAAAGGAAAGAATGGAAAGAAACCTTCAAAAAAATTTGCCCTGCAATGGGCATATCAGGCGACATCAGAAGAGAACAGGCGATATCTGGGTTCACTGCCGGGAGAGGTACGACTGAATCTTCGGGATACCCTGATCTATGCTACCCATGGGACACCCGGCTCGCTTTCCGATTCTATCACCGGGGAGACTCCGAAGATCAGGTTACGGGAATATGCACAACTGACCGGGGCCGATATCATCATCACCGGGCATTCACACGAAGCATATGCAACCTATGTTGAAGGAGTCTGGTTTGTGAACACCGGTAGTGTCGGACGCCCGGGTGACGGAGATCCGAGAGCCTGTTATGCCCTGCTTACCCTGTCCCCGTTCTCACTCTATCATTTCCGGATCCCGTATGATATCGAGAGGGCTGTTGCCGGGATCTATGAAAAGAATCTGCCTGCTTCCTTTGCACGAATTATCGAGGAAGGAAAACCCCTTGATATCATCATGCATGCCGATGAAAAACCGGTGTGACCAGGTATAAAAGGCATAGGGCAACAATATACGATGAACCCTGCCTGACAGAAAAAAAAAGATAGAAAGAGTCTGAATGATCCCTTCCATGATCACGAACCCATGATAATACCACAACAATCATTGCAGGATAACCCCACCCCGGTCATCGGATGTATTGATCTCGGGACAAACTCGGTACGGCTTCTTATTGCACGGATAAATAAAAACCACACCTTTACCATCCTTCGAAGGGAAAAACATACAATCCGTCTTGGAGAAGGAGAGTTCTGCGATAAAAAAATCCATTCTCTTCCGATTAAAAGAGCAGTCCTTGTATGCAGACGATACGCTGAACTCTGTATACAATATCATGCAGCAGACATCGTTGCCGTAGCGACATCTGCCATTCGTGATGCAGTAAACAGGGATGACGTAATAGCGAATCTCATACAGGAGACAAAGATCGTCTTTACCATTATTTCCGGAGAAGAAGAAGCACGGTTGATCTGGAGGGGTATCAGTGCAGGAACTGATATCGGCGAGGATAAAACCCTGATTATTGATATCGGCGGCGGGAGTACAGAGATCGTGGTTGGAAACCAGGACCAGTACTGGATGCTCAGAAGTTTAAAGATGGGAGCTGTACGGACAACAAGCCGGTTTTTTCCTGACGGGTTTGCCGATTCGGTTAGTGAAGAGACAATTGAGAAGATTTTACAACGGATACAGGAGAATACCTCACATACCGTTCGGGAAGTAAAAAAACACGGGCCCGTTTCAGCGATTGGCAGTTCAGGAACCATCCTTACCCTCGAATCGGTTGCCGGGAAAGTTCCGGATCCAGCATTCCATCATCGGTCAGGCATTCTGACACGAAAAGAAATTCGTACCCTCATTACCATGCTGGCCGGACTTCCTCTCGAAAGCCGGAAAAAAGTCCCGGGATTGAGCGCAGATCGTGCAGATATCATCATTGCAGGGGCGGTTATTCTGTATTCCATCCTGAAAGAAACCGGAATAAAGGAGATCCGGATATCAGAGATGAGTCTGCGGGACGGACTCCTCATCGATTATCTCTCAAATATTCCCGGATTCCCGTACTATGAAGATATCCCGGTACGGTGGCGGAGCGTGCATCACCTTGCCGAGTGCTGCCAGATACAGACCGATCATGCAGAACAGGTGCAGCGACTGAGCCTCGAACTTTTTGATTCAGCCCGGGATGCAGGCCTGCACGGGTTGGATGATTCATCCCGCCAGCTTCTTGCCTATGCTGCATATCTTCATGATATCGGGCAGTTTATCGCTTTTTCCGGGCATCAGAACCATACCTATTACCTCATCTCCAACACCCCTCTCCTTGGATTTAACCGGCAGGAGATAGAGATTATGGCACAGGTCGCTGGATCCCACCGGAAGAAGCTGAAAAACGTTTCTGATGAAGGAAACAATGCTTCGGATGCCGGTATACGCTCTGCAATACCAGTTATGGCCATGTTTCTCCGTATTGCCGAGGATCTGGACAGGAGTTATGATGGCAGGGTGGTACAGGCAGCATTTACCGGAGCTGATGAAAAATCCGCTACCCTGCAACTGACCTGCATCAGGGACTGCACCCTTGAGCAGTGGGCTCTTTCTGAAGAAGAGAAAGGATTTGAGAAGGTTTTTGGGCTGGCACTGATTACCCGGTGGACTGATCTGCCATAGGCGTGTCAGGAAAAAAAATAGAGACAGATTTTTTCATTTTTTTATTCTTATAATCCCTGCCCGGTCATCAGACTTCTCTAAAAAAAGGAGGCAGGAATATCAGTTATGAGCAGCAGATCTGATTTCTCTAAAAAAGCTATCAGGAATGCCCGGACTCTGATATGGATGATATCGTGCCGTTATCTGACATCCATATCCAGTATCCGGTACCCGGATACATAAGCCGTGTATCAGAATGAATACCATCTCCCCCGTTGATGATAGACGTATTGTACCGCTGTCGGCTGGCATCAAACCCGATCGCCGTTGTCCAGATATCACGCACAGATATCAGCAGGTCACGTGCAGACACTGCAACAGAGCCAGTGACACCGATACTGTTCCATCCCTGATATACTGATCGTTGTGGTGGAACTGATATCGGATTGTCTTTGAAATAAAGGCCAACAGTACTATCCTGCCCGACATATATCCAGTATCCGTACAGGGGAAGTATTGGTGTGTCTGACCCGATTACATCCCACTTTCCGGCTATGGCATTAAAGGTAAGAATGCTTCTTCCCTCCGTATCCAGATGGGAAAAGATACTTCCGGTGTTTTTTCCCTCACACAGGATCCTGGGGACTGCTGCACAATTCCAGCCTTCATACAGATTGAGGAAATAATCAGGTTTTTCAAGCAGAGTGTAGAAGGATGTCTGGTTGACCAGGGGATATGCATCATAATTTACAGAATTCACCTCGTAATCTTCCTGTCCGACCCCGTCTCCATTGCTGTCGGGCCCAAAATATCCGCTCCAGTAATTCCCAAGATAGCCGCACCATGTGGTATCCCTGTACCGGTATACCACCGGTTTTGGAGTTAAAAACCAGTTTGCAGACTCATTGGCTGCAGAAAAAAGATGATTGCCTGTTTCCTGCAGGGTAATGAAGTCATTAAGAAAGATTGAATTGTTGTATACATATTCTGAATTCGGATCAAGGATTAATGCCTGACTAAGTGATTTTACGGCATTATGAGCAAGGCAATTGTCAAAAGAAGGACAAAATGAATCCGTTCCACCATACGCATCAAGCTGGATGCCTCCTTCGGTGCCATTAATGGTATTACCCAACGCCTCTATCTGCGAAGAACCCATTATCGAGATACCACAGGATTGCATTGGTCCTGTGTTGATCACCTGATTATTCTCAAGAATTGCATGGATCGTATTCACCATTGCAATACCAATGTCCACATCAGAGATATGATTCATATCAATTCTGTTAGGTTTCGAAGAACACCCTTTGGTCTGATCAAAGATGATTCCACTGTATCCCTCTGATATCTCATTTCTTCTGATACTCGCTCCACAGAGCGTTGCGGTGGTAGCAATTGCGATGTTGTTACCAGAAAAAGTATTGTCTTCTACCACGATATCAGAACATTCCAGAAGGCCTATTCCTGCAAATGCATTAAGAGAGAGATTATTTTTATGGATTAAACCGTTCGTTGTCTCAAAGAAGAGAATACCCTGATCCATATACCCGGATATTTCATTATTGGCAACCGTGATATTGTCTCCATCCCGTACCAGTAAACCAAATCCATCTGGAGAGTTCATCTTGAGGTTAGAGATGATACAATCCTGTGAATGGGATACGATAACAGAGGCCGGCTGCACGGCGAGTGCATCACCGTCGAGGAGAAAACCGTCACGGCCGGCAAAATAGAGTAACGGTTTATTATCCACGGTATTGTTATAGATATGGGATTCAGATATATCGTCCCCGGAAACAGCAAACCAGGTTCCGTACGTATTGTTCACCAGCACATTATTCTGAACCTTCCCAGAACTGATGTCACAATAGAGTGCAAATCCTTTCGTATTTTTGATATAGTTCGATAAAATGGTAGTATTAGTGAGAGAATTCAGCATTAATGCAGCAGAGAGAGGGTCATCAATTATACCCTCATCGACTTCATTATCAGAAAATAGATTATAAGAGATGTCAGATCCTGAAACAAAAAGGAACGAAAGGGGTCCTTTCAGATGGTTTCCAGAAAATATGTTATTTGAGATAATGGTATTAGAGACTACATCGGCAATGATCGAAGGGGAGCAATTTCTCATCTCTGAACCGGTAATGAATGAATCCTGAAGTGTATAGAAGTCTATTCCTGTCTCTGCAATATCATAAATACAGGAATCAGATATCTGCAACCGGTTCGCAATATCATCCCGTGATCCGATTCCTCTCTGGCAATTTGCAACAGTAACACCCAAAAGACTGGTATTGCAGACATTTTCTTCAAGAAAAATCCCGTAACCTGAATCGCGACCTTCATCATAAACACTGTTGATGACCGAAATATCCTGCAGGGTAACTCCTGATTTTTGTATCGTCACCGGATATCCCGTTCTGCATCCGTCTATGACGGGTGGATTGTAATGATTCGAGGCCATGAGATGAACCGACTTATTGATACAAACATGTTCGGGATAGATACTGCTGTCAATGAGGATGGTATCGCCATCTGATGCTTGGACGATTCCTGAATAGATGGTCTGATATTGCTGAAGAGGACCCACATGGATGACTGAACCGGGTACAGGAGACGATGAATCCGGGCCAAAATGAGAAGCAGCAACAAGAGAGACCTGATCACCGGGAATGGATGGAGAGTGGATAGAGGCACCATCTTCACCATTAGGAACGACGGCAAGGGCCGAATCTGAATCATCCCGGCTACTAAAAAGACCTGCATTATAGAGGGGATCCATCTCACCTGCAGAAGAAGAAACTACGAAAAGAGTAATAATAACCATACCCACTATCAATTTCATGATACCACACGGTATATTCCACACCACAATTATTTAATATCAACTATCAGGGGCTGGCAGCGAAAGAAAACAGATTGTCTCTCTTAAAAAAACCTCATAATTGCCAAAAACATCGATGATTAATAAATATTTCAGGGCCCGGCAGTGATCGGAAACCCGACCCCGCAATATTCCTGAAAAGAAAGACGATACCCCCGTCAAACGAAAAACTGAAAAAAGAAAAAACCCGGGTATCTCATCAGATACCCGTCCCGGCCACAAGATTATCTACCCTGTCTGCCCGGGTCCAGCCAGTCAAAGAGTGATGCGGTATCGGTGGTATAGAGATAACCCGGGTTTCCAAAGACGTATCCGTCATCTTCCTGGATACCGGATCCAAAAGAACGGAAGATTCGGGAAAAACCTATCTGAACACACGGTACCGAGAGAAGTATTCCCATCGCTGCGTAGATCACAATCGAGAAGAGAATAACGGCATAGACGAGATCGATAATGGGATCAAATCCAGGGATCGCCATCCCTGTCGCGATAGTGGCAAGTACTGCAGCAGCAAGTCCTTTGGGTATGGTAACCGCGATAACACCGGCGTCCCTCGCAGGTATCGTTCGCGGGAGTGTACCGAATGCAACACCCAGCCGGGTCATAAGCAGGACAAGCGTGATTGCCAGACCTAAAACCAGGATCCACGGATCAGAGAACTGCATCGATATCCCGATGTAGATAAAGAAGAATGTCTTGATGATGAACACGATCTCGCCAAAGAAGAGTTCTTCAAACTCAGTTAATTTTACCGTTTTTATTGTCATTCCATCCTTCTTCAGCCAGATTGAACCGAAATAACCGATGTTGCCAAGGGCGATGCCAAAGACAAACGCGGTAAATGCACCTGAATACCCTGACATCTCAACGATACTGTACAGGATGAAAACAAGCCCGATACTGGCAAAAGGAGTGGTTGATATCCGGAAATCCCGTGTGAAAAAAATCCAGAATAGTGCCGGAACCAGTCCTGCAACACCTGCAATCCCGAAACTGATGACAAGAGCTGATATCATGTCTGACGGTGCTATGCTCCCCAGCTCGTATGCATGACGGACGATGGTGAATATGATAATTGAGAAGACATCTGACAAAACCGATTCAACCACGAGCAGGGTGAGTGTGCTTCTGCTAAGATTGAGATACTTTGCAACAGGAATTACAATCGCCGGAGAGATACCCCCTACCATTGCCCCAAACAAAAGCGACTCAGGCAGGGAAACGTGGAATATCCCCATGACAATGGCAGAGGTGAGCAGACATGCCGCAGTAAAACTCACCACCGTAAGAAGGGTTGCCCGCACAAAAGAGGCCTTAACCATCCTGATCTTTAAGGAGAGTCCGCCTTCAAAGAGGATGATGACAAGTGCTACCGATGCAAAGACCGGCCCGAGTTCACCAAAATCTGATACGGTAATATATCCCAGAACCGGACCGACAAGAATCCCAATAAGCATAAGGATAAGGAGATCAGGAATCCTGGTGCGGTAAAAGAGTTTATTGAGAAAATGTCCAAGAAAAATGATGATACCGATGGCAAACAGTACAATGATATCGTTCATAGAAATTCCTCTGGTGTTAAGAGATATAGAATATAAACCATTTTTCTTTTATGATCCCTATCTCATCCCATAAGGATTCTCCCTGACATGGACAGATGTTCCGATTACCGATTCGTAAATATCACGTAACCATACACATCCCGGAACGGAATGGAAATAACCATTCATCAGGAACATATCGGCACATAAACCAATAATGTATTTACATATGAGAGAAATATGGTGTTATCTGATGAGCATACACTCACGGCCTTTCGTTTCATAAGAAAAAAACTGATTCTGGCAGGATATCGTTATAATTTCGTGAAAATTATCAGGATGAGGGAGGTAGGAACATGGTTGAAACAACGCTTGATTTACGCAAATTCGTTGCTCCTGAGTTTATTATCGGAGTAGATGCACGAAACCTGGCAGGTATGTATGCAAAAAATTTCGGTGCACAGCATGTCCTGTTTGTGACCGGACCACAAATCAAGAACGAGTTTTGGATTGCCGCCGTAACCGAAAGCCTGGAATCAGTCGGTATACATTATACCCGGTTTTCTCAAATCTCCTCAAATCCCCGTGACCACGAGGTCATGAAAGGTGCGGATCTGTACCGGGAGGCAGGATGTGATGCGATCGTGGTTATCGGAGGAGGAAGTCCGATGGATTGTGCAAAAGGGATCGGTATCGTCGTCTCAAACGACCGGAATATCCTTGAGTTTGAGGGAGTTGATAATGTCTCCGTCCCCCCACCTCCCCTCATCTGTATCCCGACTACCGCCGGTACCGCAGCAGATGTCTCCCAGTTTGCAATCATTACTGATACCGGACGCAAGGTCAAGATTACCATTATCAGTAAGAAGATCGTCCCTGATATCTCACTGCTTGACCCGGTTCCGTTAACGAGCATGAGCCCTCAACTGACGGCTCATACCGGTATGGATGCAATTGTCCATAGTGTGGAGGCATATGTCTCAAACGCTTCATCTCCGGTCACCGATATTCAGGCACTCGAATCCATACGCCTGATGAACTCCTACCTGGCCCTTGCCTGCAAAAATCCGGCTGATATCAGGTACCGGTATCAGACCATGCTGGGAAGTCTTCTTGCAGGTCTGGCCTTTTCCAATGCCAGCCTCGGGGCTGTTCATGCAATGGCACATAGTCTGGGTGGTTATTCAGATCTCCCTCATGGTGAATGCAACGCGCTGCTTCTGGAATCGGTCATTGCATTTAACTATGAGGCATGTCCGGAACGATACCGGACAATCAGAGAGATAATGAACCGAACCGGATCTCCGGTAAATCCCGATACCGTCAAAGAAGATCTTATTGCTGACCTGAAAAGGCTGAGAGAAGAGATCGGTATCACTTTGAGCTTATCAGACTTAGGTGTACAGAGAACTGATATATCAGAGCTTGCCAGAAAAGCATACCGTGACCCCTGCCTTGCCACGAATCCACGGGAAGTGACCATGAGAGACCTGGAAAACATATATGAACAAGCCCTCTAGCGAAACTCCTGACTGGCACAATCAGCGGCAGAAGATAATTGGCCTTGGGGAATCCTCAATTCGGAAAAGTTATTATCCTGAACTTCAGCAACGCCTCTCTGAACTGGAGAAGACAAACCAGTCACTTCTGGACGCCTTTGAAGAGATCCAGTGTAAAGAAGAGGAATTAAGGCACCAGTTTGAAGAACAGGAGGCAATACAGGCTGCCCTTGACTTCGCCCGGAAGAAGTTGCAGATGCTCAATATCATAACATTTCAGGATATACAAAACGCACTCTTCTCCATGAGCGGATTCCTCTCCCTGGTTGAGGAACTGGTAACCGGAGAGAAAGAGAAGGAGTACCTGACTCTCTCGATTCAGCAGCTGGAAAAAACAGAACGCCTGCTTCATGCGGCAAAACACTACCAGGATCTCGGGATTGCCCCCCCTGCATGGCAGAATGTCATGGATGTTTTCTTATTTGCGGTGTCGCACCTGGACCTTTCCCATCTCTCACGTGAACTGCATCTCGAAGAACTGTTCATCTTTGCAGACCCTCTGCTTGAGGACGCGTTCTTATACATGCTTGAGAATATTCCGATACACAGCATCTCTGCAACCATGTACAGGGCCTTTTACGAAGAGAGAGGAGACGGATTATGTATCATCATCGAGGATAACGGCCCGGGAATCCCGGCAGAGAAGAAAGAAGAGATATTTGAGAGAGAGAGCGGAATAAACAAGGGTCTTGGACTGTTCCTTTCGCGGGAGATACTGGCCATCACCGGTATTACCTGTACCGAGAGAGGAGAATATAAAAAAGGAGCCCGTTTTGAGATCCTTGTTCCAAAGGGGAAGTTCCGGTTCTCTCAAAAAAGGAAGATTCATTAAAAAACGGGTCGGGTGCCGGGTCACGAAAAGTCCGGGTATGGGGAAAAACCGGTTTAACATTTCCCTGTATTTTTTATGAATCGTTCCGGTACCGCATTATATCCCGATATCTGCGTAAAACCAGGGTTTTTTGCAGGATCGAGAGCAGGTATACTACGAGAGCAACAAGAATAATCGTTGCTCCGGAGGGAATGTTCCAGAGATACGAGAGCCATATTCCGACGGTTGAACAAAAGATACCGATGAGTATCGCGTATATCATCATCTGGTGCAGACTTCCTGCGTACTGTCTCGCTGTTGATGCAGGAATAGATAGAAGTGCTATCACGAGAATAATACCGACAACCCTGATAAGGATAACAATCGCGATAACAATCAGAAGCAGCATCAGCAGGTTTAGTGCCATAAAGGCCAGTCCCTGGGACTGTGAATACTCCTGATCAAAAGAGACTGCAAGCAGCCGGTGGTACAACACCACAACGATTGCAATGACCACAAAAAGCAGAAGACCCATGATGATGAGATAGGTCCTGGTAACCAGCAGGATGTTACCAAAGAGATAGGTAAAGAGATCCGGGGCAAACCCGGGAGTTATCGCGATGAAAACAACCCCGATTGCCATACCTCCTGCCCAGATAACTCCGATAAGAGAATCGAACTGCTGGCGGGCATACATCATGAGCCATCCGGTACACAGGGCAGCAATCCCGCTAAAGCAGAAAGCTCCCAGAAGAGGATCGATTCCAAGCCAGTACCCCATCCCGACACCACCAAATGATGCATGGGCAATGCCACCACTGACCGAAACCATCTGTCTGACCACGATATAACTTCCGATTATCCCACAGACAACACTTGCAAGTACACCGGCCAAAAGCGCATTGGTAAAGAAACTGTACTCCAGGATCTCTAGCATTCGTCAGCCTCCTTCCTATTGTGTCTCTCAAGAACACGATGGGGAATATCCCCATGGGTAATGAGATCCACCGGACAACCGTAACTCTGTGCAACCATCTCATCGGTAATCTGGTCTGAATCATGGGTAAACAAACGGGTATTTAAGCAGGCAATTTTTGTGACATGTGCGTGGACAACACTGATATCATGGGTTATCAGGAGAACGGTGCAGGTTTCTCTTACCCGGGTCAGACTGGAAAAGAAGATGTCCCGTGAGAGATCATCAACATAGACCGTTGGTTCATCGAGAAGGAGGAGATCCGGTTCACCGGCAAGTGCACGGGCGATGATGGTCCGCTGGCGCTCACCACCCGAGAGTGTGCTGATGGACCGGTCGGCAAGATGCTCTATCCTCATTCGTGCCATTGCCTCATGGACTGCTCTTGAATCTTCTGCACCATACCGCTGAAAAAGGCCTTTCATCCTGCCCATTCTTCCGAGAAATACTACTTCCCTGACCCTGATGGGGAATGCATACTGAAACGTCTGGTACTGCGGAACATACCCAATCCGCTCCCGTACATCTTTCGGATCCTGGCCAAAGACACGGATTTTCCCACTCCCGGGAGAGATAAGTCCGAGGATCGCCTTAATAAGAGTGGTCTTTCCTCCTCCGTTGGGACCGATTATGGCATACCAGTCTCCCTTTCTGACACACAGATTCACCTTTTCAAGAACCTGATGGCCTTCATACGAGACCGAGAGGTTCTCTGTAAGGATTACAGGATCCTCGATTGTTATTGCCCCTGGTTCATCCGATGTTCTGGTCATAATACATCTGCAAGGTGCCTCATGGATGCAAGGAACTCTCCCGGGAGAGGATCAACGAACACGATAGAGACGCCGGTCTCTTCAGCAATTGCTCCGGCTCCTGCAACAGAATATTGTGGTTCTGCAATTATGTATGAGAGATTCCGGATACGGGCACTCTGGATCAGATCTGTAAGTACCGCGGGTGTCGGTTCCTTGCCATCCTGTTCTATCGCAATCTGCCTGATACCATAATCCCGGCAGAAGTATCCAAAGGAAGGGTGAGTAACCATCAGTGCCGTGATTGAATCTGAACGGATCCGCTTGACAAACAATTCATCAAGTGATTGCAGCTCGTCGGTATACCTCTCCCGGTTCTCTTCATAAAATGAGGTATTGCCAGGATCGAGATCAGCAAGACCGGAGGAGATCGTCTGAACCATCTCTGCTGCATTTCTTAATGACAGCCATACATGCGGATCCTGCCCGGTTCCTGAACCGGCGTGCTCAAAGGCTTCCCCACGGTGATCATGATCCGTTTTATCGTCACCATCCCGGGTAATGAAATCCAGACGCTCAGATGCATTAATTACCCGGATATCAGGATTAATCTCAAGGAGACGAGCCATCCAATGATTTTCAAACTCAAGTCCGGATCCCACCATCACATAGAGATCTGCATCTGCAATGAGCCTCATCTGGCCGGGAGTCATCTCAAAGGTATGCGGGCTGCTTCCGGGAGGGAGCATCACCCTGCAGGATATACGATCCCCCCCGGTACGTTTTACAAACTCTGACAACGGCATGATGGTTGTAACAACGCTAAGGGTATCCCCCCTGGTATCCTCATTCCTCATCCCGGTACAGCCAGAGCAGGTACAGGCAATACAAAGAACCATGACAGCCAGAAAAACACCACAAAGATGATTTACCTTTTTCATACAGACCCCGTGTTACACAATATATAGTACGAAGCTACAAAAACCTCTCCCCGACTCCGGCCACCGGACAGCAGTGAATGGGATCAGGCTCAATCCTGCCACAGGTACTCATGGTGGGATGACCGAGAGAGGCGCATATCGTATCAACAACAGAGCGGGAAACCTTTGATTCGACGAGATCTGCCTGCCTGCAGGCATCCTCCTTACAAAGACCGGATCGGGTAAACATCAGTGCAAGAATCCTGTGTCTTCTCACGAGAAAACGGGCATAATCCTCTCCAAAGGGAGTAAGACAAAAACCACGATACCTGACACCAGTGATATACCCGGCTTTCTCCAGATCCCCAAGGGCCCGTGTCACCGTTGAGGGGGCTACATCAAAATGCCGCGATATCGTAGTGGTTTTTACTGCTCCTCCCTCAAGATAAACAAATTTGAGATACTGGTTTTTTTTAGCTGAAAGCTCACATCCAGTATTATCCATACAAAATCGTACCGTTCTATCGTATTAAAGGAATTGCCAGTATGACCGTATCAGTTTTTTTTCCGGGATACTATGCGAAGCAGGGTCACGATAAAAATTGAGATGACACCCGCAACAATAACCGCGTAATTGAGAAGAAAAATGGGTGACGGCAACGTAAAGGGTATTTCTTCCCCGGGCATCACCATGGGAATGAACAGATCGGCATTCCCTTTTTCCGCGCTGCTTTCACTCTGTATCTCAGAGAGGGTATCCTGATACTGCTTTGGGATGTAACTGGTATCAAGAGAGATTGCCTTCTCAAAAGAGGTCAGTGCTTCATCCAGACGGCCGAGCTGATAGAGGACACTCCCTCTGTTGTTCCAGACCTTTGCAGATTCATTATTACGGGCAAGTGCTGCGTTAAAGGCATCTAAAGCCTCCTCGTTTTTCTGCTGCTTCTCAAGCACTTCTCCGAGTTTATTCCATGTCTCGTACGATTTGTCATCTGCCTGCAGGGCACCGGTATAGGATGACTGACTTATCTCAAACTCCCCCATCGCTGCTGCTACATCACCCTTTCCATCAAGAATAGAGAAGATCTGGGGTTTATACGACTGGGCTTTGTTGTACGATTCAAGTGCTTTCTCATACTCCTGCATCATAAAAAGCACCCGTCCCCGCTTTGCCCATCCCTCAGCACTCGTCTTATCGATGGCAAGTGACCGGTCATAGGACTCCAGTGCATCGATATACTTCTGCATGACAGTCTGGGCATCTCCCCGGTTCCGGAGTGCTGCCGCATAAAAGGGATCAAGATCAAGAGCACTGTCGTATGCATGTACGGCACCGGAATAATCCTCCTTCTCCATGAGGGCATTTCCCTTGTTAAACCATACAATGGCCTCATCCATACCGGATCCTGATGTTGCCGGTATGCACACCAGTACCAGTACTATAACGATTGAGAGGATTGGTATAATCTTCATGGATACCCTGGATGATAAACTGAACAATTGATATGAGATAATCTGTTCATCAGGCAGAAAGTGTTTTCTAAAGAAAGAATGATGCAGGAACTATCCCTGTGGGTGGCAGGAATAAATACCGGACAGGGTGGGAAAGGTATCTGATCCTGATTACCAGAAAGTATTCCGGGGACTCCTGCCACCAGAGATAATACCGGAACCCGATCCGGTTATTCCCGCTCCATCGTTATCGCTTTCTTGGGACATTCGTTTGCACAGATTCCGCAACCCTTGCAGTAGTCAAGATCGATTGAGTAATCTTCTTCGTTGATAACCCCGTCAGGGCAGTACAGGGAACAGATACCACAGGCATTGCAGATCTCCCGATCAACAACCGGGCGGAAAACGCGCCAGGTTCCGGTTTTACCACAGGCTCCCATAACCGGCGTTGATAGGGCAAGTCTCTCTCTCATACCACCATCTCCTCATAGGCAGCCAGTGCGGCTTCCTGATTTTTAATATCGACAAACATCTCACTGATTGCTGCTTTTGCAGAATCAACAGAGAAAAGACCGATCTTTGCAAGTGCTCCGATCACCGGGGTATTGAGGATAGGACTGCCTGCAACAACAAGTCCGGTACGCAGTGCTATCCCGGTAAGATCGACAGAATAGGTCTTATAACCGTCAAGGGCAATGGGTTTTGGAGAGTTTAAGACAACAATTCCACCCGGTGCAAGCCCGACAAGGACGTCTGCAACATCCATGATGGTTATATCAAGCACGATTACATGGGTGGGGTTGTGAATCTGTGAATAGATACGGATGGGGTTCTCATCGATCCGGATGAATGAGACCACCGGGGCACCCCTCCGCTCGGCTCCGTAAAAAGGAGCTGCGGTTGCATATTTCCCGTCACGAAATGAAGCCAGTGCGATTAATTTTGCTGCGGTGACACCTCCCTGTCCTCCGCGGGAATGGAGACGTATCTCATGCATCAGGCATCAACTCCGAACCAGTACTCTTCACCGATACGACGGTCCCTGACAAACCCGGCAATATCCCTATACGTAACCTCCTGACCCCCGATACCGGCAATCACCGAGAAGCAGTCTCTTTTCGTCTGTGCACGGATGGCATCTGCAAGGATACCGCCACAACCAAACGAGTAATCACGATCAATAACAACCAGTTCGCGGTCTCTCGTATCAAGAGGAGGGAACGGCCTGAACCACCTGATCCTCATGGAACCTGCAGCAATCCCCTCATCCCGCAGCATATCAACGGCAACCTCAGCCTCCTTGCCAAGTGTTCCCAGCGTGATGACAAGTACGTCAGCATCTTCGCACCGGTACTCATCGGTAAACCCGTATGACCGCGAAAAACGGTCTGCAAACGCCTTCTCGGTCTCCTGTATAACAGCATAACTCTCACGCATGGACCGCTCGATATCATACCGGATCCGGAAATAATCCTGAGGGCCGGTCATGCATCCGTATCCATGCGGATCATCAGGAGAGATCCGGTGATCCAGTTCCATTGGAGGAATAAAACCGTCGATATCAGATACATAGAGTTGCTGGGTGATATGAGAGAGGGTAAATCCATCAAGGTTCACCATCACCGGGAGGTATACCCTCCTGTCTTCTGCGATACGAAATGCCATAACAACTGCATCATATGCTTCCTGAACGGTTGAGACATAGATCTGCAGCCAGCCGGTGTCACGTGCCTGCAGCGAATCGGTATGTTCGGCCCAGACATTCCACCCGGGTCCCAGAGCACGGTTTACATTCGCCATCACGATGGGTAGTCGTGCTCCTGCAGCCCAGTTTACCATCTCGTTCATGTACAAAAGGCCGTGGGAACTGGTGGCAGTAAATGTCCGGCTGCCGGTGATACTCGCACCGATGCAGGCAGCCATGGCAGAGTGCTCGCTCTCGACAGGGATATATCTGGTATCAAGCGATCCGTCTGCCACATAATTCGCTATCTGCTCTACAATCTCGGTCTGGGGAGTGATGGGATACGCTGCAACAACCGCAGGTTTCACTCTCCTGACTGCAGCTGCGACGGCATTGTTGCCGGTAGAAATGGTCAGCATGATCCTTCCTCCTCGGCTGCAAGCCTGCGCAGCATCCGCTCTGAATCCAGCCTGATGGTCGTGATGGTCTCCGGGGTTATCCCCTTAAACCGTCCCTGGGGTTTTATATACTCTTCAATCGGAGTCGGTTTTATCATTGCTGCCTTTGTCGGCCCTGAAATAACAACGGTCTCGTACATCCGTTCATACAGTGCCCAGACACCGGTTTTAACGGCAAGTTTTCCCATCTCTATTGTCTTTTCTGCAGGATACCGCCATCCGGGAGGACAGGGAGCCAGCACATGGATAAAGGCAGGACCTTTTGTTGCAAGTGCTTTCTCCACCTTTCCTGCGAGATCCTTAGGATACGCACTGCAGGCGGTTGCCATGTACGGGATGGAGTGTGCCGCAACAATCCTGTCGAGATCTTTCTTCTTATGTCCTTTGCCTTCAGGGGTGGTCGTTGTTCGTGCACCAAGGGGGGTCGAACCGGAACGCTGCATCCCGGTGTTGCCATACGCCTCATTGTCATAGCAGATATACAGGAAGTTTGTTTCCCTCTCCAGTGCTCCGGATAACGCCTGAATACCGATATCAACCGTTCCACCATCCCCTGCATAGGCAATGACGTTGGTTTTTTTACCCATCGCCTCAAAGGCAGCACTCATCCCGGAAGCAACTGCTGCAGATGCTGCAAATGCAACATTATAAACAGGAATCCGAAACGATGTCTTCGGATACACTCCCTGGATAACACTTGTACAGCATGCCGGAATAACCAGTACCGTATCCGGGCCGGCTGCAGCGAGCACATGCCTGAGGATAAGTGAAGTACTGCACCCTGCACAGGCAGATGTACACTTCAGTATATATTCTGTCTCTTGTAATCCTGACATGAATGTCCGTTATTGGTTTGTTGCTCCTGATACATAAAAAAATTGAAATACTACCCGTTTTCAGGAACAGATCCTTCTCTCACAACACTGATATAGGTATTCGCTGATATATAGCACAGAGAAAAAATGACTGATTCCGAACTTAATGGGGAAAATGGGTTGACTGATACAGAAAAGTCCGAACCCTCAGGCGAAGATGAGACCGGCCTTACTGAACCGAAAAAGTCAGGAAGATTACAGAAGAGACATTATCTCCTCATTTGTACAGGTCTCATCGTTCTTGTGATTGTACTCCTTTTTGCTGCATCCCTTGCCACGACAACCATACAGCTGCAGCTCCCGGCAACAGGCGGGGTCACCTATCCATATACCACCACATACGGAATCGAGATGCAGGAAGGAATGACTCATACAATCGGTGATATCAACATCCTGTTTCTCGCGATTGATGATGAGATATTCCTCTCCATTGGTGATGAGAAAGTGCGGATGGAGATCGGTGAGAAGAAGAAAATCACCGAGAGGCATGCAACGATAAAAACACTGGGGTTCGTGCTTTTTGATTCCAATTACATGATCCTTGCCCAGTACTTAGGGATGACCGGCGATAATGCAAAATTCCATATCACGTTAAAGACGAGTGAACAGATTCCCGGGTTTTTGTTGGAAAGAATTCTCCCTGCAGAGATATCTGCCGTACCTGTCTGATATACCGGCAGAACTAACTCTCCCGGTATCCCCGTCCCCGGGCCTATCCTGTCCCGATGAACTCGCTGATGAGGTTTAGGAAAACCTGCCCGTATCTCTGTAGTTTAAATTCCCCTACACCATGGATGGAGAGTAACTCAGCCTCAGATGCGGGAAGTGTTCGTGCCATCTCCTGCAGACTTTTATTGGGAAATATCCGGTACGGTGCGACATCTTCCTCTTCTGCCATCTCATTACGCCGGGTCTGAAGTATTTTGTAGAGATCTGCATTGTACTCAGTACTTTTGTCAGGTACAAGAGGAAGAGACGCCTGAAACCGGGGTTGAGGAATCATTACCGGTATCTTCCCTGATAAAGCGAGATTTGTTTTTGTATTTGTTCTGATTACCGGGTACGGGGTTCCGTGACTACAGAGAAATCCACAGAATGTGCATTCCCTGATGAAAAAGATCCATTCATTACGTCTCCATTTCTTTCCAATCCCGAACACCTCCAGGTGATCATGACCGCGGTTGATTACCTGCTCTGTCTTTGTCCCTGACAGGACATCAGACAGGTAGGATGTCCCATACATTCCCCCGGTCTCCTGTATACAGGCAGCAATCATACTAAGAACCTCTTTGCCGTCATACATGGTTCTGCCACCGATGCAGGTATCACAGGTATTACACGATGGCAGATAATACTCCTCACCAAAATAGGTGAGAAGAATCGTCCTCCTGCAGGCCTTGCTCTCACAATATCCGAGCATCTCATTGAGTTTCTTTGTACTGACCAAACGCTGCAGACCCTGAGGCATCTTCTCAATAAAGTAGGTATGTCTTCTCCAGTCCCCCCGGGAATAGTACAGGATACATTCTGCCGGTTCCCCATCGCGGCCGGCACGACCGGTCTCCTGGTAATACCCTTCGATGGTCTTTGGCATATCGTAATGAATCACAAACCGTACATCCGGTTTGTTAATTCCCATCCCAAACGCGATAGTCGCAACAATGATATCAATATCACCATGCAAAAACTGGTCCTGTGTCTTTTCTCTCTTCTTTTTCGGGATATCTGCATGGTAGGGCAGGGCAGAGATTCCGTTTTTTATCAGGAAAAGAGAGATCTCTTCAACGGTCTTTTTGGTTGAACAGTAGATGATGCCGGACTGGCCTTTCCGTGTCTTCAGATACGCGATAATATTGTTCCATGACGATGAATCTTTTTCCAGGACCCGGTACGTCAGATTATGACGGTTAAAACTGCCGATATACTCGAGGGGATCAGCAAGTGACAACTCGGCCCTGATATCATCACGCACGGAAGGGGTAGCCGTTGCAGTCAGCGCGATGATGGGAGTGCCCGGAAATGTACCCCTGATATTTCGTAGCTGCCGGTATTCAGGCCGGAACTCATGCCCCCACTGGGATATGCAATGAGCCTCATCCACCGCAAACAAGGAGATTTTAGTCTTTTTTAATAACTGGAGAAATGAGATGGTAACCATCCGTTCCGGTGAGACATAGACTATCTTTATTGTTCCATCAAGAACGGACTCGATTATTCCCTTTTTCTCAGCATAGGATACGGTACTTGTCAGGTACGCTGCAGGAATACCACAAGCACACAGTCCGTCAACCTGGTCTTTCATGAGCGATATGAGCGGGGAGACCACGATACAGATACCATCCATCATCATGGCAGGAACCTGGTAACAGAGAGATTTCCCTCCACCGGTAGCAATGATAGCGATAACGTCCCGGCCCTGTGTGAGCGCATGGATAATCTCCTCCTGGAGCGGTCGGAATTCAGAAAAACCGAACCAGTTTTTGACTACAGACCTTGCATCAGTGGTTCGCACAATACAGGATTGATCATCAAGACAAAAGGTATTGACGCCTGACCTGGAAAGAATACCATGGCACTGACCGGGCGATACCAAAAAAGAATACTCTCTCGTGCAATAAGTCCCCGGGAAAAACCCTCGGTAGTATCATTATCTCAAAACCAGAGATGTATTGATTCATCGAAAAGGGACCGGAATCCGGGCTTTTTTAGGAGATAATACTTCCCCCGGGTACACAATCAATCATCTGATTACCCAAGAAGACAGATACCTAGTGATGACACTCAAAGATGAGATAATCCTTTTTGATCGGGATGATGCCAATCAGCTGATGCAGTTCCTGCGGGCTCACAACATCAGTACCGCAATCAGGATCCAGAGTTCCCTGGAATCAGAAATTACGGTATTCGGGACGATAAAAGAGTTACGATCCTTCCTGCAGCAGAAGATTGAAGAGCTCAACTCCTGCCTCGAAGAGGAGGACGAGGAGGAGTGGGAAGAAGAGGATGAATGGGAGGACGAAGATGAATGGGAAGACGAGGATTCAATCGAGGGACAGAAACATATGTACAATTTTATGTTCCTTCTCATTGAAAACATGCATGCAAACCTTACTGATATATCCAACCGTTATCGTGCCGGCGATACCATTATGATACCTGAAATCCTTCCGGATATGAACCAGAAAGAAGGATCTCCTTTCGAGTTGTCCGATACCGGAGAGAATAGCGAGATCGATGATAATTCTGATACCTGTGATCAGGATGATGATCCGGTACACAGACTATTCCAGAGTGATACAAAACTTCATCTGTATTACCGGCACATGCTGCTCGCAGCCCTGTTTAGCAACGATTGTCTCGAAAAGAAAGACGATGATCTGGTACTCACCCAATCCATTAACCCGGATGATATTACTCTCTTTTTCCCTGGCGGTTTTTTTAATTTAGATGATATCACTGATTTAAAGGAGTTGCAGATCGAGAACACCATTAGTGACGAGATATCCTATGGGGTTATGATTGGCCCGGAATTCTTCATGCTTGATGATATCAATGAAATAACTGATTTTATCCTTGAACAAGAACTCGATTGCGAGGAGAGTGATGTTATCCAACTGAAATACCGTCTTGCCAACCGCGAAATAATCGTGAACAACATCATCGGAAATCTCAAAGAGAACGGGAAGATGTCACGGGAAGAGATCATCAGTGCAATCAAAGAGACATCTCTCTCATTACAGGAAGAAGGAGGAATGATCATTCTTTTCCAGCTCTCAGATACCTTTGTGGGTGCAGTTGTTGAAGACTTAAAAAAACTGGGCATTCTCAAAGGTAAAGACGTTAAATTAAAGTTACAGATATAATCTCCCCCCCTTCCACACCGAAAATTACTAAAAAAGAGGGCATATCCTGATACTTCTTTTTCGCATGTGCAGGAATCTGATATCAGGTCCTGAGTTTGTGAATTTATACCTTACAGGTGGCTAAGCCTCTTTTCACCAAACAAATTTTTGAACCCCATCTTCTTCAGTT